>CALGOL010000222.1 GCA_937960755.1 uncultured Azospirillum sp. | reverse complement strand
GCGGAAACCAATCGCGCGCCCTTCGACTTGCCGGAAGGCGAATCGGAACTGGTGGCCGGCTTCATGGTGGAATACGGCTCGATGCCCTTCGCGCTGTTCTTCCTCGGCGAATACGCCAACATGATTTTGATGAGCGCGATCACCTCGATCCTGTTCCTGGGCGGCTGGCTGCCGCCGTTCGACATCGCGCCGTTCAACTGGATCCCCGGCGTCGTCTGGTTCGCCGCCAAGATCGCCTTCTGCCTGTTCGTCTTCATCTGGGTGCGCGCCACCATGCCGCGCTACCGTTACGACCAGTTGATGCGGCTGGGCTGGAAAGTGTTCCTGCCGTTCTCGCTGCTGTGGGTGGTGCTGACGTCCGGCGTGCTGGTGGCGTTCGGCTGGCTGCCGAAGTGAATTCTTGAAGCAAACGCGCGGCGGCCGGATCGGACCCAATGTCGGCCGCCTTTGCTAAGGAGTATGAAGCGATGGCGTTTCTCGAAGGTGCTGCGCGCAGCCTGTTTCTGACGGAGCTGCTGGGCGGGCTCGGGCTCACGCTGCGCGCGATGTTCAAGCCCAAGGTGACGCTGAACTATCCCTTTGAAAAGGGGCCGATCAGCACCCGCTTTCGCGGCGAACACGCGCTGCGCCGCTATCCCAACGGCGAAGAGCGCTGCATCGCCTGCAAGCTGTGCGAAGCGATCTGTCCCGCCATGGCGATCACCATCGAAGCCGAACCGCGCGACGACGGCAGCCGCCGCACCACGCGGTACGACATCGATATGACGAAGTGCATCTTCTGCGGCTTCTGTCAGGAAGCCTGCCCGGTGGACGCCATCGTCGAGGGGCCGAACTTCGAATATTCAACCGAAACCCGCGAGGAGCTTTTCTACAACAAGGAAAAGCTGCTGGCGAACGGCGACCGCTGGGAGGCCCAACTGGCCTATAACATTGCCCAAGAGGCGCCTTACCGCTAATACTCCGGCGCCGGCTGGGGGAATAAGGGGCGGCTCAGCGCGCATGCGCCGCCGCCGCCCTTCCGACAATAACGAAACCTACCCTCGATCCTGAGAGGCGGGCCTAAGATGATCGTGCAAAGCATCGCATTCTATGTGTTCTCCGCCGTGCTGGTGGCCTCATGTCTGATGGTCATCTCGGCGCGGAACCCTGTCCATTCCGTCCTTTTCCTCATCCTCGCCTTCTTCCAGGCGGCGGGGCTGGCGGTGATCCTGGGGGCGGAGTTCCTGGCGATGACGCTCATCATCGTCTATGTCGGCGCGGTCGCCGTGCTCTTCCTCTTCGTGGTGATGATGCTCGACATCAACTTCCGCGAATTGCGCGGCGGCTTCATGCGGCATGCCCCCCTTGGCGGGCTGGTCGGGTTGATCCTGCTGGCGGAGCTCACCGCGGTGTTCACCGCTTGGACCTTCTCGCCGGAAGCGGCGAGCTTGGCCGCGGCGCCGACGCCGGACGTGCTGAAGGTCACCAATACCGAGGCGCTGGGGCGGCTGCTCTACACCCAATACATCTATCTGTTCCAGGCGTGCGGGATCGTGCTGCTGGTGGCGATGATCGGCGCGATCGTGCTGACGCTGCGCAGCCGCGAGGGCGTGCGCAAGCAAAACGTCGGCGCGCAGTTGTCGCGCAGCCGCAGCGAAGCGATGGCGATCCGCAAGGTTCCGACGGGCGAGGGAGTGTGATCCATGGAGATCGGGCTGAGCCATTATCTGACGGTCGCGGCGATCGTTTTCACGCTCGGGGTGTTCGGCATCTTCCTCAACCGGAAGAACGTCATCATCATCCTGATGTCGATTGAAATGATGCTGCTGGCGGTCAACCTCAACCTCATCGCCTTTTCGGTCTATCTGAACGATCTGGTGGGGCAGGTTTTCGCGATGATTATCCTGACGGTCGCCGCGGCGGAAGCCGCCATCGGTTTGGCGATCCTGGTGGTCTACTTCCGTAACCGCGGCTCGATCCGGGTCGAAGACATCAACATGATGAAGGGCTGAGGCTGCGCCATGGAAGTTCTTGTCGTCTTCCTGCCGCTCGCGGCGTTCCTGATCGCCGGCTCCGTCGCGCTGTTCGGCTATCACGTCCCGTCGGGCATCGGCCATGGCCACGATCATGGCCATGGCGGCCACGATCATGGTCACGCCCATGCGCACGACGCCCATCACGATCATGATCACGACGACCATGGTCATGACGATCATCATGAGCACGTCCATCTTGTGGCTGACTGGCGCGACCGGCTCGCCCAGTTCGTCACCTGCGGCGCTCTGATCGTTTGCGCCGCCTTGTCGTGGAAGCTGTTCTTCTCGATCACCGGCCACGGCGGGGTTCCGCGGGTGGTCGAGCTGGGGACCTGGATTTCGTCGGGCCTGCTTGACGTCAAATGGGCCTTGCGCATCGATCAACTGACCGCGGTGATGTTGGTGGTGGTCAACACCGTATCGGCCTGCGTCCACGTTTATTCGGTCGGCTACATGGCGGACGACCCGCAAAAGCCGCGCTTCATGGCTTATCTGTCGCTGTTCACCTTCGCCATGCTGATGCTGGTGACCGCCGACAATCTGGTGCAATTGTTCTTCGGCTGGGAAGGCGTCGGTCTCGCCTCCTATCTGCTGATTAACTTCTGGTACGAAAAGAAGTCGGCCAACGACGCCGCGATGAAGGCCTTCCTGGTCAACCGCGTCGGCGACTTCGGCTTCGTGCTCGGCATCTTCGCCATCTTCGTGCTGACCGGCTCGGTGCAGTTCGACGCCATCTTCGCCAAGGCGCCGGAACTGGTCGGCCAGAAGCTGACCTTCCTGTCCTGGCAATTCGATGCGCTGACCTGCGCCTGCCTGCTGCTGTTCATCGGCGCCATGGGCAAGTCGGCGCAGTTGGGCCTGCACACCTGGCTGCCCGACGCGATGGAAGGCCCGACCCCGGTGTCGGCGCTGATCCACGCCGCCACCATGGTGACGGCGGGCGTGTTCATGGTGTGCCGCCTGTCGCCGGTGTTCGAATACGCGCCGCTGGCCTTGAACGTGGTCTGCGTCGTCGGGGCGATGACGGCGTTCGTCGCCGCCACGATTGGTTTGACCCAGTTCGACATCAAGCGGGTCATCGCCTATTCGACGATGAGCCAGCTCGGCTACATGTTCTTCGCCGCCGGCGTCGGCGCTTACGGCGCGGCGATGTTCCACCTGTTCACCCACGCCTTCTTCAAGGCGCTGCTGTTCTTGGGCGCCGGCTCGGTGATCCACGCTATGAGCCACGAACAAGACATGCGCTTCATGGGCGGAATCTGGAAGAAGATCCCCTTCACCTATGCGGTGATGTGGATCGGCAATCTGGCGCTGGCCGGCCTGCCGTTCTTCGCCGGCTACTACTCCAAGGACATGATCCTGGAAGCGGCGTTCGCGGCCCATTCGCCGGTCGGGACCTTCGCCTTCTGGCTCGGCATCGCCGCCGCGCTGATGACGGCGTTCTATTCCTGGCGTCTCCTCATCATGTCGTTCCACGGCAAGGCGCGGGCGTCGGAAAAGACCATGGCGCATGTTCACGAATCGCCGCTGACCATGACCATTCCGCTGGGCGTGCTGGCTTTGGGCGCGCTGTTCTCCGGCTGGGCGTTCTATGACGGCTTCGTCGGCCACGATCACGTCCAGTTCTGGGGCGCATCGATCAAAGTGCTGGATGACGTGTTGGAAAAAGCGCACCACGTGCCGGTGTGGGTGCCGCAATCGCCGTTGGTGATGGCGGTGGCCGGCATCGCTGTCGCGTACATATTCTACATGTTTGTCCCCAGTTTGCCCGGCCTGTGCGTCCGGGTGTTCAGCGGGGCGCACCAATTCCTTTACAACAAATGGTATTTCGACGAGCTGTTCGACTGGGCCTTCGTCAAGCCGGCCCGCGCTCTGGGCTTCGGTCTGTGGAAGGCCGGCGACGGGGCGCTGATCGACGGTTGCGGCCCGGACGGCGTGGCGGCGGCGACGCGCAACGTCGCGGCGGG
>CALGOL010000221.1 GCA_937960755.1 uncultured Azospirillum sp. | reverse complement strand
GTTGGGCATGGCGCGCACCACGCGGGCGTCATCCCCCAGCGCGCGGGCGAACGACGCCAGCGTCCAGCCGGCGGCCACCGACAGGAAAACGGTTTCCGGCCGGACGAAGCGGCGATAGGCCGGCAAAACCGCCGCCATCATTTGCGGCTTCACCGCCAACACCACCACGTCAGGCGCGAAACCCGCCGGCAGGGCTTCGGCGGCGGCGCAGCGGATCACGCGGCTGTTCTCGTCTTGACCGTCCGCGTCCTGGGGGCCGGCGGCGGAAGGCTCCACCACCGCGACTTGGGACACACCCGGTCCCGCCAGCCAGCCGTCGAGCATGGCGGAGCCCATGCGGCCGCAGCCCACCAGCAGCAGGCGCAAGCCGGGCGCGGCGGCGCTTTCGGGCGCGCTCATCGGCTTAAGCCTCGCCCAGCGTGTCGAGAATGGCGGCGGTGACGGCTTCTTCCGCTGTTTTGCCGCCCCAGATGACGAATTGGAAAGCGGGATAGAAGCGTTCGCACTCCGACAGCGCGATCTCCACCAGATCCTCCAACTGCTCGACCGACGCCGCGCGGGCGCCGCGCATCAGCATGGTTTGGCGGAACATCGGGGTGTGTTCTTCGGCGCAAACGTCGAAATGCCCCAGCCAAAGCCGGGCGTTGACCGCCGCCAGCAAGTCGTTGATGGCGTTGCGGCGGCCGGGCTGAACCTTCATGTCGAACTGACAAGAAAACTGCATGGCGCTGACGTCGGGTTGCCAGACGAAATAGAGCCGGTAGTCGCACCAGCGGCCGCCAATCTCGACAATCAACTCGTCGTCGCTGCTGCGTTCAAACGGCCATTCGTTGGCGTTGACGATTTCTTCGACGATGTCGAGGGGGTTATGGGCGGAAACCGTGGTTTCGACAGTGGTAGCCGACATGGGTCAGCGTCCTCTTCATCTCAAAAGCGGCGGGCTGCTCCGCGGCCTGAATGCTGGAATCAGGCGCCGGCGCGGCGGCGTCGACGACATCTTGTGGCCTTCGATTATCAGGCTACTAACAGGGGCAAAGTGCCAAATGAACAGCGACCGCGCAACATGTTTTGCGGGTTTTTACGGAGACGGGCGGGGTTTGCGGACCGGCTTAGTCCTGCGGCGGACCCAATCGGGCTTCCAGCGCGGCCAGCCGCTGGGCGAGGATTTCCTGTTCTTCCCGCGCCTTGACCGCGATGGCCTTGACGGCGTCGAACTCCTCGCGCGACACCATGTCCATGCGGGACAGGATGCGTTCGAACTGCTGGCGCATTTGCGCCTCGGCCTCGTCGCGCAGCGTCGAGAAGGCGCCAAGCGCGCCGGAGGCGACGCGCGCCAGATCGTCAAGAAGCCTGTTGTCAACCTGCATGGGGCGGGCTTTCGCTTAGTAGTATGCCAGTTCGTCCGCCCATTATGGCGGGCCGGCGCCCGTCAATCAACCATCGCTTTGCAGCAAAGCCTTCAGGCGGTCCTTCTCCTGCGGCGGCTGGCCCAGCAAGTTAAGAAAATGCTCCCAATCCGGGTCGTCCAACAGGAAATCGGGCCGGTTTATCAACAACTGATAAGCGGCGGCGCAGGAGCTGTCGGCGACAAAGGCGCTGACCGGCTTGCCGGCGGTGTGGGCGGCTTGGCGCAGCACCCGCTCTTGCGTCGGGCTGGCGGTGAACTGCATGCGCCGGCCGGCGCGGTTGCTGGTCCGCTTGGCGGCGGCCGAGGATTGCGGCGACGACATCTACGACCTGCCCAAAAAAGCCGAACCGACATGATTGATAATGCCCGAGGCGTTGGCGGCGGTCAATCCGACGATGTCTTTCGCCGCCGCGACACTTTGTTATGACGCCGCGATGTTTTTGTTTGGCGTTGCGGCTGGCTTTCACCCGCCTTGCGAGGGGGCGGGCGCCGACATATAAGATCGGCGTCAAGAATGTTCAAAGCGCCAAACAGCCAAACAGCGAGGGCCGAAGGAAATGATCGTCGTCACCGGCGGGGCGGGTTTTATCGGCTCCAATCTTGTCGCCGGGCTGGCGGCGCGCGGATTGACCGACATTGCGGTGATCGACCGTTTCCGCAACGGCGACAAGTGGCGCAACCTCGCCAAGCATGAAGTGGCGGCCTTGGTTCCGCCGGAAGAAACGCTGGCTTTTCTTGACCGTCACGCGGCGGAAATCGACACGGTGTTCCACATGGGGGCGATTTCCGCCACCACCGAGACCGACGTCGACAAAATCGTCGCCAATAACGTGGTGCTGACGTTGGATCTGTGGCGCTGGTGCGCTTGGCGCGGCGCCCGGTTGATTTACGCCTCCTCCGCCGCCACCTACGGCGACGGCGCGCAGGGCTTTGACGACGACGGCTCGTCTTCCGCGTTGGCCGGCTTGCGGCCGCTCAACCCATACGGCTGGTCGAAGCATCTGATCGACCGCCGGGTGGCGCGGCTGACGGCTTGCGACGACATCGCGCCGCCGCAATGGGCGGGTTTGAAGTTCTTCAACGTCTACGGCCCGAACGAGGCGCACAAGGGCGACATGATGAGCGTCGTCGCCAAGCTTTACCCCAAGCTGAAAGCGGGGGAGCCGGCGCGGCTGTTCAAATCCCACCGCGACGGCTATCCCGACGGCGGCCAGTTGCGCGACTTCATCTATGTCGGCGACGTGGTGGACGTCATGCTGTGGCTTTATGACAACCCGCAGGTTTCCGGGCTTTACAACGTCGGAACCGGCCAGGCGCGCAGCTTCGCCGATCTGGCGCGCGCCGTCTTCGCCGCGATGGGGCGCGAGCCGGATATTCAATATTTCGACATGCCGGAACACTTGCGCGACAAGTATCAGTACTTCACCCAAGCGAAGATGGAGCGGCTGCGCGCCGCCGGCTACGACAAGCCTTTCACCGCGCTGGAGGAAGGCGTGCGGCGCTACGTGCAGGATTTTCTGTCGCAAGAAGACCCCTTCGTCTAACGCCCGCGTCAATTAGGCCGCAGCCCAATCGAAAGCCCCCTGATGCTTGCAACCGCCTTTCCGGCCATCGCTTTTCCGGTGGTTGATCCCGTCGCTTTCGCCATCGGTCCGGTGGCGATCCGCTGGTATGCGCTGGCCTATCTCGCCGGGTTTTTGCTGGGCTGGCGCTACTGCCTGCATTTGGGGCGCCGCCGCCGCGGGCGGCCCGACGCGGTGGATTTCGACGATTTTCTCACCTGGGCGGTGGTGGGGGCGGTGCTGGGCGGCCGGGTCGGCTATGTGCTGTTCTACAACCTGCCGCACTATCTGGAAAATCCGCTGGAGATCTTCATGGTCTGGCTGGGCGGCATGTCGTTCCATGGCGGTTTGCTGGGGGTGATTCTGGCGATCTTGCTGTTCTGCCGATCGCGCGACCTGTCGCCTTTCGCCTTTGGCGACATCATCGCCTGCGCCGCGCCCATCGGCTTGTTTTTCGGCCGTATCGCCAATTTCATCAATGGCGAGCTTTACGGCCGCGCCGCGCCGGATTTTGAATGGGCGATGGTCTTCCCCCGTGATCCGCTGCAAATCCCCCGCCACCCGTCGCAGCTTTATGAAGCGGCGTTGGAGGGGGCGCTGCTGTTCGTCGTGTTGGCTTTTCTGGTCCGCCGCCAGTCCGTCGCCGAGCGGCCGGGCTTGCTGGCCGGGATTTTCCTCGTCGGCTACGGCCTCGCCCGCGGCGTCGTCGAGTTGTTCCGTGAACCGGACGCGCAGTTGGGCTTTTTGTGGGGCGGCGCCACCATGGGGCAATTGCTCTGCGTGCCGATGATCGCCGTCGGCGTCTGGATGGCGGCGCGTTCGGGGCGGGACTTGGCGTGACGGGCGCGGCCTCGTCTTTCCTTCCCGCCGGGAATTTGGCGGAGCATCTGGCGCGGCGCATTCTGCTGGACGGGCCGATGACGCTGGCGGCGTTCATGGCCGAGGCTTTGGGAAATCCGCGTTTCGGCTATTACATGACCCGCGACCCGTTCGGCGTCGCCGGCGATTTTGTCACCGCGCCGGAAATCAGCCAGATGTTTGGCGAATTGGTCGGGCTGTGGTGCGCCGACGTTTGGATGCGCATGGGGGCGCCCGACCGCGTCGCTTGGGTGGAGCTGGGGCCCGGCCGCGGCACGCTGACCGCCGACGCCTTGCGGGCGTTGAAGCTGGTTCCGCCCTTGCGCGCCGCTTTGTCGGTGCATCTGGTGGAGACCAGCCCGGCGCTGCGCCGCCGCCA
>CALGOL010000220.1 GCA_937960755.1 uncultured Azospirillum sp. | reverse complement strand
CTCGATCTTGCGCGTCTTGTCGCTGCCGACATAGCGCGCGCCCGAGGCGGCTTCGGCCTGCTGCAGCGGATAGGCGACGCCGTCGATGAACAAAGCCATGCGGCGGTGCATGAAACGGGTTTCCATTTCGACCTCGCCGCATTGAAAGACGGCGGAGACCGGATTTTTATTGCTCGGTTCGTCTGACGATGAACAGGACGCGAGCACGGCGCAGGCGGCGGCGAGACGCGGCGGCGGAAGATGATTTTTCGCTCATCGGGCTGTTCCTTCTCGGGCCTGCGCCTCCGGGCGGTTTAGCGCTTCATCGCCAACAGGGTGTCGATCATGTCTTGCGTCGTCGTCACCACTTTGGAAGCCGCGGTGTAGGCTTGCTGCGCGGTTATCATGCGGCTAAATTCGTCGGTCATCTCGACGCTCGACGCCTCCAGCGCGCTGGACTGCACGTCGCCGGCCCCGCCTTCGCCCGCCGACCGCAGCACATAGGCGCCCGACGCCGCGGTCTGCAAAAAAGTCGATCCGGTTTCGCTGGCCAAACCGTTGGGATTGGTGAAGGTGGCGAGCGGAATTTGATAGACCGGGCGGGTTTCGCCGTTGTCGAAGGCGGCGTAGACCACGCCGTTTTCGTCAATCTCCGTGCCGGAAATCTGGCCGGGCTCGTAGCCGTCCTGGGTGGCGGTTTCGACGCTGATGTCGGGGTCGTCGTCGCCGGAAGCGTATTGCGTCAGTCCGTCGGTTCCATTGGCGGTTCCAAGGTCGAAGGTGATCGAACTGTCGGTCGCGCCCGACGTCCAGCTCGCCACCGCCAGCGTCGCCGGGCTGGGCGTGACGGAGGCCAGCGAACCATCGGTGTTGAAAGCGATGGCGACCGGAAAGCCGCTGACGGTTCCCGACGTCGTGCTGGAATCCGACGACAACGTCGGATTGGCGGCGTCCATCGACCAGGCGTTGTCGGCGGTTTTGGTCCATGTGACGCTGAGCGCGTGACTGACGCCCAGGCTGTCGAATATCTCCACGTCATAGCTGAAATCGTCGCCGACCGCGGCGTCGGAGGGCAGATTGGCCCCGAACGCGATTTCGGTGGTCGCTTTGGGCGCGCCGGTGAGGTTCGACAGATTGACCGCCTCCAGCCCGGTCAGCGAACTGCTGTTGGTCGATGTGACGGCGCCGTCCTCGTCGAGCGGCCAAGCGTAGAGATAGTCGCCCTCTTGATTGACCAGATACCCGTCGCTGTCGGTGTCGAACGTGCCGTTGCGGGTGAAGCGCATGGTTCCGTCGGCGGTTTCATCCGACACCACGAAATAGCCCGACCCGTTGATGGCGAGGTTGGTGGTGGTGGTGGAGGTTTGGATTTCGCCTTGCAGGCCGACATTGCGGTAATTCGACGACACCACGCCGCCGGTGCTTTCGGTGGTGAAGGTGGTCTTGTTGACGAAGGATTCGAAGCTGGTGGAGGTGCTCTTGAACCCCACCGTGGAGGCGTTGGCGATGTTGGAGGAAATCGAGCTGAGGGCGGCGCTTTGCGCCTTCAAACCCGAAATGGCGCTGTTGAGCGCGTTGGACAGGCTCATGTCGACGCCCTTTCAAAAGGGGGAATTGTCGGAAGGATCAGCGGCGCGCGGGATCAGGAGACGCCCAGCACGTCTTCCATGGCGACGCTGACGCCGCCCATCTCGAGAACGGTGGAGCCGGAGGTGGAATCCGCCGCGGTGACGGTTCCCTTGAAACGGATGTCGGCCTCGACGGCGTTGCCGTCGGCGTCGGTCGCGGTCACGCTGAGGGTGTAATTGCCCGACGAATAGGTCTTGCCGTTGGTCCCGGTCCCGTCCCAAGAAAAGCTGTTGGTCCCGGAATCGGCGTCGCCGCTCCCCTTGTAGACCACGGCGCCGTTCTCATCGGCGACGGTCAGCGTCACCGACGCCGCGTCGTCGTCGAGGTCATATTCCCAGCTCGCCGCGCCGTTTTGCATCGGCGCGGTGTCGCCCTCCGCCTCCACCGTGCGGCCGAGATAGCTGACCCCGGTGGCGGCGAAGCTGAGGTTCGATAGTTGCTCGCTGATGGCGGTGAGCTTTTCCCCCGACGCCACCTGCTGCTCCAACGAGGCGTATTGCGCCAGTTGGCTGGTGTACTCGCTGGCGTCCACCGGGTCGGTGGGGTCTTGCACTTCCAATTGCTTCAGCATCAGCGTCAGGAAGGACTGATAGTTTTCCGACAGCGACGTCGTGGATGAAGACGACGCCGACGACGACGCGCTTGTCGTGGCGTAGCTGGTGGAGCTGGTGGAGCTGAGGGACGAAACCTGCATGACCGCCTCCGGGCAAAGGGCGCCCGTTCACGGAAAAAAGCTTTTTTCCGAGTGGGTTGCGTTTGAACGCGCGCCGGTGATGTCGTCGCCGGACTCAAAGATCGGCCGGCAAAGGCCGCTTTGACTCCCGCTTTGTCAGCTTCACGGCCGGCGGCCGAAAACCGGGCGCATTTTTTCTAAAATGCCGATGATTTTTTATCGAAAAAAAGTCCGCCAGTTTCGCCGCCCTCCCCCGTGAGACAGCCCGAGAGAACGGACGGGACACGGGAAGGAACAAGGACGAGCAACCGGGTTTCCGCCGCTTCGCGTTTCCGCCACCCTTGTTCAGGAGACGGGTCATGCCGGTCATCAGCACCAACACGGCGGCCAATTCCGCCTTGCGCTATCTCAACATCAATTCCGAAGACCAATCGTCGTCGGTGTCGAAAATCGCCAGCGGCTCACGCATCACCAAAGCGTCGGACGACGCGGCGGGCTTGGCGGTGGGAACCTCGCTGTTATCGGACGTCACCGTTCTGACCCAGGCGGCGACCAACGCTTCGCACGGTTCGTCGATCCTGCAAGCGGCGGACGGCGGCATGTCGAGCATTTCCGACATCGTGCAGCGCATGCGCTCGCTGGCGACGCAAGCCTTGTCCGGTTCGGTCACCGACACCGAACGCGGCTATCTCGACGCCGAATTTCAGCAACTGGCGTCGGAAATCAGCGGCATCGCTTCCGGCACGCGCTTCAACGACGAAGCGCTGCTGGATGGTTCGGGCAACTGGGCTGCGGGCATTGATTTCCGCGTCGGCACCACCTCGGCCGACGTCATCAACGTGCAACTAAGCAACGTTTCCGCCACCGGGCTCGGCATTAGCGCGCTGGATGTGACGACGTCCGCCACCGCCGCCACGGCGCTGACCGCGCTCGACACCGCGGTTGAGACCCTGTCGGAATCCCGCGCCGACGTCGGCGCGCTGATCTCGCGCTTTGAATTCCGTTCCGACATGCTGGCGACGTCGATTGAAAACACCGAAGCCGCGCAATCGGCCATCATGGATGTCGACGTCGCCGCCGAACAGGCCGAGCTGTCGTCGACGAAAGTGAAGACCCAGGCCGCCATCGCCGTGCTGTCGCAGGCCAATTCGATGCCGGAAAACCTGCTGTCGCTGCTGCGTTAACAGCGCGGCCCAGCCCGCGCCGTTCTTGGGGACGATCCGCCATGACCAGCGTTTCATCATCCACGTCAACCACCGCCGCGGCGGCCGGCTATTCGGCGTTGACCTCCACCGGGTCGGGGACGGGGCTGGACTATTCGGCGCTGATTGAAGCCAAGGTGGCGGCGCGGCTGACGCGGGCCGACAAGCTCGACGTCAAAATCGAAACCAACGAAGCCAAAGCGGCGGCGTATGAAAACTTGCAGTCGCTGTTGCAGACCTTGGCGTCGGGCATCGACGGCTTGCGCAACCGCACCGCCTCGACCGGGGCGTCGTCCAATCTGTTTTCCGAAATGACCGCCTATCTGTCGAACGACGACGCCCTGGCGGTGACGGCGGACGAGGATGCGGAAGCCGGAACCTATAGCGTCGTCGTGCAACAATTGGCGACCAAGCACAAGATCGGCGGGAGCGAGACCGCCAGCCGGACCGACGCGCTGGGACTGTCGGGGAGCTTCTCCCTGTCGGCCGGCGACGGGACGGCGACGGCGATCGCCATCGACAGCGACGATTCGCTGGTCGACATTAAGGACGCGATCAACGAGCAGACCGCCGCCACCGGCGTCGCCGCGTCGATCATCCAAGTGTCGGAAGGCGGCTACAAGCTGATCTTGACCTCGTCCGACACCGGGGAGGAAATCTCGCTGACCGACGGCGGCGACGGCGTGTCGCAAAGCCTGGGGCTGCTGGATGCTTCGGGAAACATCGCCGACGAACTGACGGCGGCGCAAAACGCCGTCATCACGGTGGACGGGGTGGAGATAACGCGCTCCAGCAACGTCATCGACGACGCCATCGACGGGTTGATGTTCAATCTGTACGAAGCCGACGCGGGCGAAACCATATCCGTCGAAATCGCCACCGACCTTGCGCAAATCAAATCCGCGATCACCGATTTCGTCGATTCCTACAACGCCTACCGCGACTTCGTCCTGACCCAGCAGACGTTGACCGACGACGGCGCCGTTTCCGAAGATTCCGCGCTGTTTTCCGACACGCTGCTGAAAACCATCAACACCCAGGTCTATCAGGCGCTGAACGCCACGGTGGATTACGACGGCGAAAAACTGTCCATCGCCAATCTGCTGGGCGTGACCTTCGAAGACGACAACACCCTAAGCGTCGATGAGGACACGCTGAACAGCGCGCTCACCGACAATCTCGACAAGGTCAAAGCGCTGTTGGGGCTGACGATGACCGCCAGTTCCAGCCAACTGAGCCTGCTGCGCTACAACACGCAAGCCGACAGCCTGTCGTTTAAGCTGGATATCGACGTCGCCGCTGACGGAACGTTGAATTCGGCTTCGGTTGGCGGCGATGCGTCGCTGTTCACCGTGTCGGGCAATCGCATCATCGGCGCCGAAGGGTCGATGTACGCAGGTTTGGTGCTGGTCTACACCGGCTCCAGCGGTTCGGTGGACGTCGATTTGCGCCAAGGGGTGATGGATCAGCTTTATGCGACGCTCGACGCCGCGGCGGACAGCACCGACAGCGACCTCGCCGACGCCCTGAGCGACATCGACGCCAGCAACTACACGCTGGAAACCCGCGCCAACAACATCAAGGAGCAGGCGGAAAGCTATCGTTCCCGCCTGACCTCCTACTACGCCCGGCTGGAGGCGGCGGCGGAAACCGCCAACCTGCTGCTACAACAACTCAACTACAGCGACGACGACGAATAAGCCGGTCGCGTCCGCTCATTTTCAACGGAGCCTCGCCATGAACCCGATGATGCGCAAATCGCTGGCCGCCTACGCCGTCGCCGGCAGTCGTCTGCCGCCGCTGATCGCCGTGGTGCGGCTTTACGAGCGGGCGACCGCTTACGCCCGGCGCGCCAGAGACGCCGCCGCCGCCCGGCGCTATGACGAGCATGTCGATTTAATTCAACGCGCTACGGCGATTCTTGCAGGGCTGGACTCCATTCTCGACATGCGCAAAGGCGGCGAGGTGGCGCAGGTGCTGCGCGCATTTTATCGTAGTAACATTCACAGACTGGGAACGGCTTCGGCTCGCAAAAACCCGGTCGCCGCCATGGATGCGGTGGTCGTGCAGTTGACAATCATGACCGACGCATGGCGCAGCGTCGCCGGTCAGTCCGGCGATCCGGCTTCCGCCGCAGAAAGCGGCCGGAATACTGTTCTGGTCGATGCTTCGGCTAAAGAGCTGCATGCATCCTTGATCGGGAGATCGATGGATCATGCTCACGGCTCTGCGTTTGGCTGAGGCGGGCGACGCGCGCCCGGCGGCGGCCCTGATCGGCGGCGAGGCTT
>CALGOL010000219.1 GCA_937960755.1 uncultured Azospirillum sp. | reverse complement strand
GACGAAATCGGCGACGCCGACTTCATCGCCGGGCCGGCCCTGCCGCGCGAGGGGCGGGTGTTGAGTGCGACGCGGCGCACGCCGGGCGGGGCCTTGACGGTGCATTTGAAGCTGCGGCCGGGCGGCGACGGCGTGATTGAAGCCGCGCTTTTCACCGGCGACGGCTTCGTCAACCCGCCCCGCGTCTTCAATGATCTGGAGGCGGCGTTGAAGGACGCGCCCTTGGCCGATTGCGTCGCCCGCGCGCGGGATTTCCTGCAAGCCTCCGGGGCGAGCTTTTT
Source organism: uncultured Azospirillum sp. (assembly GCA_937960755.1). Lineage (GTDB taxonomy): Bacteria > Pseudomonadota > Alphaproteobacteria > Azospirillales > Azospirillaceae > Azospirillum. Next base: position 2,030 of record CALGOL010000219.1, on the reverse strand, counting down.
GGGTTGCGCCATCGACGACGTGGCCGCGGCGCTGGAGGATGCGATTGGGCGGTAACTGCTAAAAGCCCTCTCCCCCCTGGGGAGAGGGTTGGGTGAGGGGGAAAACGTTGTCGATTAAAGAATTTTTCCGGCCATCCGGCCGTACGCCCCCTCACCCGGAGGCTTCGCCTCTTCCCTCTCCCCAGGGGGGAGAGGGACCTTTTCCGTCACTGGCTGGAAGGACAACGCCTGATGCCGAGCCGCCTCTTGATCGTCCTCGCCAACACTGACCCGCGCAATAACGAGGAGTTGGGGGCGCCGTTCTATCACGCCGCCGTCGCCGCCTCGATGGATTACCAGGTCGATGTGGTCTGCACCGCCACCGCCGGCAAGCTGATGCGCCGCGGCGTCGCCGACAAGCTGTTCGTCAAGCCGGGTTCGGGAAAGTCGGTGCACGACTGGATCAAGGAATGCGCCGATCTGGGCGTGCGCTTCTGGGCTTGCCCGGCCAATCTTGAGCTGTTCGATATGGGCGAGGCCGATTTGATACCGGAATGCCGCGGCCTGATGGGGGCGGCGACGATGATCGGGCTGACCATGGATGACGAGGTGCGGGTGCTTAGTTACTGACGCCGGAAGCGCCTTTCAGGCCGCATTGCTGGTCGGCGTTCTCCAGTCGCAGCGCCGATTTGCCCAGCCGGCGGCGGATGGCGCGGGACAGCGCGTCCACCGCCAGGGTGGCGACCAGGGTCACGAGCAGGAAAAACATCACCCGGTCCATGCGCAGTTCCGATATCGCCGCGTCGATGTGGTAGCCCAGCGTCGCCACCCCCAGCATGCCGAGGATGGCGGATTCCCGCATGATGATTTCCCAGCGGTAAAGGCACAGCGCCAGGAAGGGCGCGAACAGCCGCGGGACCATCTCATAGCCGTAGAGGTCGAGGCCGCGCGGCGCGTCGGCCCGTAAATTCTCCGCCAATCCATTGGCTTGGCGGCCCAGCAGATGGCCGATGATGGCGCCGTTGTGCAGCCCCAAGGCCAGCACCGCCGGCAGCATCGACGGGCCGAAAACTTGCAATAGCACGTAAGCCAGCATGTATTCCGGCGAGGAGCGGCCGATCACCAAACCGATATGGCCGGCCAGCGCCCCCCAGCGCCCGACGATGCGCGGGACGATGAGCGCGAAGCCAAGAATGGCGACGACGCCGGTGGTCACAAGCGCCAATTGCGCCACCACCACCGTGGCGACAAGGCCGGGAAAGGCTTGGTCGGTGAACAGTTCCAGCGCCCAGTCGGCGAAGCGGCCCCAGGTCTCCATCTCGGCGATGTCGCCGCGACGCAACGGCGCCGGAATGATGTCTTCGGTCAAGAAGCGCCACAGCGCGCCGCCCGCCATCGGCGGCGTCTCGACCCGCGCCAGCAACAGCGCCGAGCCCAGCAAAAACAGCGGGACGAGGCGGCGGCGCAACCAAACCCGGATCGAGCCGATGGTGAGAAAGTAAATCAGCAAGATCGCGCCGACCGCGCCGTACTGACCCATCTTGAAGGCGCTGTCCAACTGGAAGCCCAGGGTGGGCAGGCCGATGAAGCCGAGCACGGCGCTGGAGCGGATGCCGCATTCCATCCGATAAAGCGTGTAGGTTTTCATCTCCCGCCACGCCAAGGGCAGGCGGGTGTAAAGAAAGCCGCTGAGCGCCGAGGTGTTGGGTGGCAAGGCTTCGCGCGGGCGGCGGTCGGTTTCCTCCAGATACTCCGAAAAGACTTTGGCGAAGATGCCGGTGTAGGGCAGGGCGATGGCGACCACGCCGGCGACGACGCCGATTCCCGCCACTTGCATCAGCACCAGCGCCCAGAACAATTCATGGATCGAGCGCACGGCGACGGCGAAGAAGCGCACCGCCCGCACATGATAAAACGGCGCCAGGATGAAGCCGCACGCAGCGCCCAAGCCCACCCCGGCGAAGGCGAAGGCCAGAGTCAGCGCCAGCGCGCGGCCCAGCGCGTCCACCGCGGAAAAATCCGGCTGGAGCAACCCCAGCCCCAGCCCCGCC
>CALGOL010000218.1 GCA_937960755.1 uncultured Azospirillum sp. | reverse complement strand
CACCGAGATCTACACTCTTTCCCTACACGACGCTCTTCCGATCTCCCACAGAGCCCGGCGCGCCGGGCTGAAGCCCGCGCAAACGCTGGGCGGCGGCGAGGCAATTGCCCACCACCGGCCAGCACAAGCCCGGCTGCGCCCCGGCGGAGGCGTCGCCGCCGTAGGTCACTTGCGCCACCCGCCCGTTGACCAGCACAAAGGTTGCGGTGCAGGAGCGGCTATAGCTGTCGTACGCTGGCGCGGCGTAATAACCGCCGTAGCCCCAACCGCCGCTCCAACTGCCGACGCCGATGCCTGGGCCGCCGCGGCTGTCGGTGCGGCTGGCGGTGTAGGTGAGGAACTCCTTGCCATCGGCGACGGCTTGGCGTTCCGGTGCGCCGGCGCAAGCCAGCAGTTCAGCCTTTGGCATGCCGATAACGGCGTGTTTGGCTTCGATAGCGCCTTGCCCGGCGGTGTCGGCGCAGGCGGCGAGCGCCACGACGGCGGCTGCCAGCAACAGCGGGGCGGCTGGTTTCATCGGCGAACTCCCGGTCAAGACGGCTAACGCCGCTTATTGACTTAATATTTGTCGTCGTGCGTAGACCGCCAAGTGGAATTTCCTATGACGCCGCCGCGCGCTACGCCGGGGTGATTGGACTAGGCCGCTCCATGCTTTTTCGAGCATGCGTTTTCCATATAGGCTCGCAGCACGGCGTTCATCTTGCTTTGATAGCGGTCACTGTTGGCGCGAAACCATGCCAGCACGTCGCTATCGACGCGGATGCTGATCGCCTGTTTTGCAGCCGGTTCAACAACATTGATTTCCCTGGCCCAATCGAGATCAAGGGGGGCCGCGTCAGGATCGCTCGCGACGGCGGCGGTGATTTGCTCGTTGGTAACAACGTCCAACGCTTCCCATTCAGCGTCAGTTTTGGATTTGCGCGGCGTTAGAGAGCGCCTGACGATAGGATTTTCGCTCACGATCATTCGCCTTTCGTGCGCTGATGATGCGGCGATGAGCGCCGCGCCATGTGTAAACGACGACAAAGAGACGGCCGTCAACTTCGCCCATTGCGATATAACGAGTTTCATTTCCATAGTTTCTTTGATCGATTTTTTCGATAACGCAGCTTTCCCATAAATAAATGGCGTCGTTAAAATCAACTTTATGCTTTGCTATATTTTTCAGGTTCTTATCTTCGTCCCATTCAAATTCCATAGTTAATTCCTTTCATAATAAATGGAGGGTAAAAATCTATTATTATTTTCAATATAATTTTTTAGAAAATACTGATTTTTAGGTTCGAAGATAGCAATCCACCAAAAGATTGCCCCTTCACAGGCATTCCCGTCCTCGCCTTCGCGGGGGTGACGAAAGTTAACTTCTAAGGAAGAATGCCATCACCTTAAATCTGTATATACAATGGCATATACGCATAGACTTGTCAAGTTGCAGCAAAAAAAATTTTGCGGCGACAAAAAAATCGCCCGCTATCAACGGTAAAGACCGCTGCGGGAAATAATGCTGGGCGAAACGCCATTAAAGTACTTTAATCGACGAACCTTACGCCGCGCCCCGCAGCGCCGCGGCGGTTTGCAAATCGACGCTGACCAGTTGCGACACGCCGCGTTCCGACATGGTGACGCCGAACAGCCGGTCGACCCGCGCCATGGTTAAGCGGTGGTGGGTGATGACCAAAAAGCGCGTCTTGCCGTCCTTCGCCATATCCTCCACCAGATCGCAAAAGCGCGAGACGTTGGCGTCGTCCAGCGGCGCGTCCACCTCGTCCAGCACGCAAATCGGCGCGGGATTGGAGCGGAACACCGCGAACAGCAAGGACAAGGCGGTCAGCGCCTGCTCGCCGCCCGACAGCAGCGACAGGATTTGCAGCTTCTTGCCCGGCGGGCTGGCGTAAATCTCCAGCCCCGATTCCAGCGGGTCGTCGGCGTTGACCAATTCCAGATGCGCCTTGCCGCCGCCGAACAACCGGGTGAACATTTCCTGAAACACCTGATTGACCGAATCGAAGGCGGCGGTCAGCCGCTCGCGGGCTTCCTTATTCAACGATGAAATGCCTTGCCGCAGGCGGGAGATCGCCGCCAGCAGGTCATCGCGCTCGCGGTGCAGGCCATTGATCTGCTCCTCCAACTCCTGCGCTTCGGTTTCGGCGCGCAAGTTGACGGTTCCCAACCCGTCGCGTTCGCGGTTCAGCTTTTCCAGCCGGGCTTCGGCGGTGGCCGCGTCGGGCAGGGTCTCGCCGTCCGCCAGTTCCGCCAAGGCCAAAGTCTGTTCCGGGCGGCATTTCAGCTTTTCTTGAATGCGCTCCACCACCACGGCGGTTTCGCGCCCGGCGTTCTGCACCGCGGCTTCGGCGCGGGCGCGGGCTTCCCTGGCGTCGTAAAGCCGGGCTTCGGCGCCGCGGGCGTCGTCGTCGGCCGCAGCTAAGGCTTGCTCCGCCTCGCTCAAAGCGTCGGCGGCCTTCCGCAAGGCGCGTTCCGCCACCGCGATTTCGCCGGTCAGGTCGCGGCGGCGGTCGGCGATCTCATTAGATCGGAAGAGCACACGTCTGAACTCCAGTCACCTTGTAATCTCGT
>CALGOL010000217.1 GCA_937960755.1 uncultured Azospirillum sp. | reverse complement strand
GGCCATAACCCCGCCGGTTCGTCGATCAGCTGCGCCGTCGCCGGCGCGGTGGGGCCGTCGTTGAGGATCACCCCGGCGGCCAGCCGGGTCAGCGCTTCGGCGTCGGGGACGCCTTCAACCTGAACCCAGTAGGTTTTCGCCAGCTTGCGGCGCGGTTGGGTGATGGCGGCGTTCACCGCGCCGTCGTCGGTCAGCACCATCAGCCCTTCAGAATCGCGATCCAGCCGGCCGGCGGCGTAAACCCCCGGCGCCTGGATAAAGTCGGCCAAGGTGGGGCGCCCAGCCTCGCGGTCGGTGAATTGCGGCATAACGCCGTAAGGCTTGTTGAACAGGATGACGGTCATCGGGAGGCGGCCGCCGCCAAAGCCTTATGGATGGGAGAGGAGATGGCGCTTCGCCCTGCCGGGCTGTGACCGCTTCTGGAGCCGGCCTTCCAATCGCACGCGCCTTTACCCCTCTCCCCATTTGTCCCCGGATTGGACGTCGCGGCCGTTGGCCGGACCGTCGCCGTGCAGGGCGAGGACTTAGAGGCGAGTCGAAACCCGCATCTGTCCGAGAGCTTGACACGCTTTGGAATTCTGACAAGCGGCGTCGCCATCAGTTGCGAGTCGATACGGTGTGTCAAGTCGCCGCACCTTGATATACTAGCATCTCAGGGTGTAATTCTTCTGAAACACAACAACCCTTTCGCCCACGTTGGATCAGCGCGCCGTGATACGGCGTCAAGGGGCTCTATGCACACGCTAAGATGGTGGGCCGTGGCGTGGACGACATGAGAATCATCGCGCATCAAGGCGACATGTCCTGGAAAGCAGGCGATGTCGCCGCGGCGCGGCGCGCCTTCCACCCGCTCGCCCAATTCTTCCCGCTGCATGTCGGAATCCCGCGGCGCGCTGACGCCGGCGGCGGCGAGGCAGAGTTGAACCAGCCCGGAACAGTCGATGCCCAGCGGCGACCGTCCGCCCCAAAGATAGGGAACGCCCAGCAGGCTTTCGGCGACGACGACCGGGTCGGGCGCGGCGCCCCATTCCGCCAGAGGAACCGCGTGGCCGGCGAAGACGAAGCCGCGCCCTTCCGCCAACTCCAAAAAACGGCCATGGTCGGCGACGACGGTCAGCTGGGCGCCCATCGGCAGCGTGTCCAACACTGGCGCTTTGATGTCGGGGGCGGGGAACAGAAAACTGTAACGGGCGGCCAGCATATGGGTGGGAACGGCGTTGGCGGCGGGGGCCAGCGCCGCCGCCGGAACCCAGCCGACATAGCCGTCGGTTCCGCATTGTCCCCAGGCCCAGCCGTCCCGGCGGTCATAGACGTCGAAGCTCTCGCCGAACAGCAACTCGCTGTCCAGCGGGCGGGCCGGGTCCGGTTCGGCGCGCAACGGCGCCCGTCCGGCGACCACGACATGCCGCTCGCCGACGACGTAGCGTTCCGCCGCCACCCGTCCTTGCAGCGACAGGGCGGCGAGGTCGGGGCGGAACGGATGACGGCGCCGGTCAAGTTGCGGCTGATTCGGCGTCATTGCGCCAACCGCGCTCCGGCGCGCAACTCCTGTTCCAGCCGGGCTTTGGCGGCGGCGGCCATGGCTTCTTGCTGTTGCACGACCGATAAATCATCTGGGGCGACGGCGCCGGCGGCCATCACCATTTCGGCGAATTCCGACAAGAAAACCGAGCCCTTGACCGTGCGTTGCACCAGCACATTGCGCTTGTCTTCAGTATCGCGCTTGCGCTTGGCGAAGCCCAGCACCGACAGCCGGTCGAGCGCCCGCGTCACCGCCGGCTTCGATATGTTGAGCAACGCCGCGAGCCCGCGCACGGTGTGCGGCGGGTCGGTCAGATAGACTTGCAGCATGATCGCCATTTGCCGCGCCGACAGGTCGGGGCCGTCCTTGCGGACGCTTTCCACCAGCACCGACCGCCACAATCCCAGCGCTTTGAGATTCCGCGCCATCCGACTTGCCCCCGCTTCGACGCTCCGTTTCGCCGGAGCTTGTTTCAGACGGGTATTGTTTGCCCGACGCAGGGGTTCTCGGCAAGCGTTTCGATGGCGGATCGATCTTTTATTTTCAAGGCTTGTAGCGGGCGCGCAGCATGTCGAACACCGCCCGCAGCGTCATGGCCTCGCCGCCTTCCGGCCGTCCCGGCCGGCGGCTTTGATTCCAGGCGTAGATATCGAAATGCGCCCAAGCCACCCCCTTGGCGACGAAGCGCTCCAGGAACAACGCGGCGTAAATCGCCCCGGCGAAGGCCGATCCCCCGGTGCTGGACAAATCGGATATCTTGCCTTCCAGCCCCTTGGCGTAGGGCTTCCACAACGGCAGCCGCCACATCGGATCATGCGTCCGCTCGCCCGCCGCCGTCAGATCGGCCGCCAGTTGGTCGTCGTTGCAGAACAGGGCGGGCAGGTCGGGCCCCAACGCCACCCGCGCCGCGCCGGTCAGCGTGGCGAAGTCGATCAGCAGCTCCGGCGTCTCCTCGCAGGCGGCCGCCAGCGCGTCGCATAGGATCAGGCGGCCTTCGGCGTCGGTGTTGCCCACCTCCACCGTCAGCCCCTTGCGGGTCTTCAGAATATCCATCGGCTTGAAGGCCGAACCGTCGATGACGTTCTCCACCGCCGGGATCAGCAGCCGCAGCCGCACCGGCAGTTCCGCCGCCATCACCATGCGCGCCAAGGCCAAGGCGTGGGCGGCGCCGCCCATGTCCTTTTTCATGTTCAGCATGCCGGATGACGGCTTGATGTCCAGCCCGCCCGAATCAAAGCAAACCCCTTTGCCGACCAGCGTGACTTTCGGATGTTCGGGATCCCCCCAGCGCAGATCGATCAGCCGCGGCGCCCGCGGACTGGCGCGGCCCACCGCGTGAACGGCGGGAAAGCACGCGGCCAACTCATGCCCGACCACCGTTTCAATGGTCGCGCCATGGTCGGTCGCCACGGCGCGGGCGGTCAGCTCCAGTTCCGCTGGCCCCATATCGGCCGCCGGGGTGTTAATCATGTCGCGGGTCAGCGCCACGGCGCGATAGGCGCGCTCCACCGCGGCGCGGTCGGCGCCGTCCGGCCACGCCAGCCGGGCCAACGGCCGGTCAACCGGTTTGTAGCGGGTGAAGCGATAGGACCCCAAGGCCCAGCCCAGCGCCGCCATGTCGGGGAGCGCCGGCTGCGGATCAAGCCGATAGTCGAAGGGCGGCAGGGCGGTGGGCAAGCCGCCCCAGCTCCACGGCTCGTCGGCGCGGCCGAGCACCGCGACCACGGCGCCCA
>CALGOL010000216.1 GCA_937960755.1 uncultured Azospirillum sp. | reverse complement strand
GGACGAAGATGCGGCGTTCGGCGGCGAATTCCGCCAGCAACCGACCGTCGCCGGCGTGGACGCGGGTGGTGACCGGCGGCTCGTAACTCTTCAGGTGGCTGTAGTCGGGCAAGTCGTGGTTATAGACGTCGACGAGATAGACCAGCGCCCCGGCGCCAGCCAACGCCAGAATCAACAGACTCATCAACGCCGATAAAATGAAACGCATGCCGCAACCGTCCTCGCGTTCGTCCATGCGCCGAACTGCGCGGCGCCCGGCGGAGATTACAACAGCCGGCCCCGCTTTCCGGCATTCTAATTAGGCGAAGCGGGCGCCCCGCCCCCGGCGCATCCGACCTCGCGCCAAAAATTCGGCGTTTTTACGGCCGTGCGGCGACCGGCTTTAATGGGGCGCCGGCTTTAACGGGTCGACGGTGGCTTCAATGTCGCCTTGGCGCATTTCCGCCTCCCACGCCGCCGCGGTCTCCTCAAAGCGCCCGGCTTCGATTCCCTGCCGCAAGGCCGCCATAACGTCCTGATAGAAGGTCAGGTTGTGCCAGGTCAGCAGCATTGGCCCCAGCATCTCGCCGGCTTTGAACAGATGATGAAGGTAGGCCCGCGAATACCCCGCGCAAGCCGGGCAGCGGCAACGATCATCCAACGGCCGCTCGTCATGGGCGTGGCGGGCGTTTTTGATGTTGACCACGCCGCGCCGCACGAAGGCTTGCCCCGTCCGCCCCGACCGGGTCGGCATGACGCAATCGAACATGTCGACGCCGCGCCGCACCGCGCCGATGATGTCGTCGGGCCGCCCGACCCCCATCAAATAGCGCGGCCGCTCCATGGGCAGCATCGGCGTGGTGAAGTCGAGGGTGCGGAACATTTCCTCCTGCCCTTCGCCCACCGCCAGACCGCCGATGGCGTAGCCGTCGAAACCGACGTCCCGCAGCGCGGCGGCGGATTCGGCGCGCAGATCCTCAAACGTCGAACCCTGGACGATGCCGAACAGTCCATAGCCCGCCCGGGCGACGAAGGCGTCTTTCGAGCGCCGCGCCCAGCGCATCGACAGCCGCATCGAGGCCGCCGCCTGCTCGTGGGTCGCCGGGTAGGGGGTGCATTCGTCGAACGCCATGGTGATGTTGGAATCGAGCAAATGCTGGATTTGCATCGAGCGTTCCGGCGTCAGATGGTGCTTTGAGCCGTCGATGTGCGAGCGGAAGGTGACGCCGCTTTCGTCCAGCTTGCGCAAGCCGGCCAGCGACATCACCTGAAAGCCGCCGGAATCGGTCAGGATCGGCCCCGACCAGTTCATGAATTTGTGCAGGCCGCCCAACTGCGCCACCCGCTCCGCCCCCGGCCGCAGCATCAGGTGATAGGTGTTGCCGAGCAGAATATGCGCCCCGGTCTCCTTGACCGACTGGGGGTGCATGCCCTTGACCGTGCCGACCGTGCCCACCGGCATGAAGGCGGGGGTCTCCACCTCGCCATGGGCGGTGGAGAGCCGGCCGCGCCGCGCCGCGCCGTCGGTCGCCAGAAGGTTGAAAGCCAAACCAAGGCTCATGGGTCGCACCTCCGCAACAGGCTGGCGTCGCCATAGGAAAAGAAGCGATAGCGTTCCGCCACCGCATGGGCGTAGGCGGCGCGCATCGTCGCCATGCCGGAAAAAGCGCACACCAACATGAACAAGGTGGAGCAAGGCAAGTGGAAATTGGTCAACAGCAGGTCGGGAACCTTGAAGCGATAGCCCGGCGTGATGAAGATGTCGGTGGCTCCCGCGAAGGCGGGTAAGACGCCATCCTCCCGCGCCGCCGCCTCCATAATGCGCAAGGAGGTGGTGCCGACCGCCACCACCCTTCCGCCGCTCCGCCGGGTTTCGGCGACCGCCGCCGCGGTTTCCGGCGAAATCTCGCCCCATTCGCTGTGCATCTTGTGGTCTTTGACGTCGTCCGCCTTCACCGGCAGAAAGGTGCCGGCCCCGACATGCAAGGTGACGGCGGCGCGCCGCACGCCGCGCGCCTCCAGCGCTTGCAACAGGTCGGGCGTAAAATGCAGGCCGGCGGTGGGGGCCGCCACCGCGCCGTCTTTGGCGGCGAACAAGGTCTGATAGTCGGCGGCGTCGGCCGCTTCGCCGCCGTCCGGGCGGCGGATATAGGGCGGCAGCGGCATGTAGCCGTATTTTTCCAGCGCCGCCGACAGAGCGGCGCCGCCGCAAGAAAAGCGTAAGGAGATGTCGCCGGCCTCGTGCTTCTCCATGATCTCGGCGGAGAAATCCTCGGCGAAGACGATGGTTTGGCCGGGCTTCAAGCGTTTGCCCGGCTTGGCGAACACCCGCCAGCAATCGGGACCGATCATCTGGTGCAACGTCACCTCCGCCTTCACCTCGCCGCGGCGGCCTTGCAGCCGGGCGGGAATCACGCGGGTGTCGTTGAACACCAGCAAGTCGCCGGGATTGAGCAAGCTGGGCAGGTCGCGGACGACGCGGTCGGCCAGCGGCGGGCCGACGTCGAGCAACCGGGCGGAATCCCTGGGCCGCGCCGGTTCTTGCGCGATCAGTTCTGGCGGAAGGGGGAAGTCGAAGTCGGCGGTTTTCATGCAACAGCTCAGCGGACGGCGGGCGTCGGGCCGGGCAGGATATAACCATTTCCGCCATTAACGTCCATTGACTGCTGAGGGGCGACCGTTGGGCTGGGACGGCCGCCTAGGGGCGAGTCCCCGCTTTAGCGGTACTTGCCCGCCACCACCTTGACCAGGGTGTTGCGTGGATACTTCATGCAACCATCGGTCGCGCTCTGCATATGTTTCTTGTGGTAATAGAAATTCGCCTTGCTTTCCCGCAGCGCCTGGGCGTTCCAGCCGTCCAGCCAGCGGATTAGCGCCAGCGCGGTTTTCGGGTTGGCGGCGTCAAGCTCAAGAAACTCCTGACAGCGAAAACCCGCCAAGCCCAGGGCGTCCTTCTTGCCGTCCACCCGCTTGGCCACATCGCGCAACAGCGCCGCCGGCTGGGCGGCGCAGTCGGCGGCCCAGCGCTCGCCGGCTTCCGATATCGCCGGCAGCGAGACGACCAAATTCACCTTCGGCTCCGCCAGCCAACCGGCCAGCCATTGCGCCGCCTCGCCGTAACGGTCGGGGTCGCTTTGCTTCAGCGCCAGCGCGTCAGCGCAAGTAAACTTGGCGAAGTCGACCTTATCCAACCGCTTCGGCCCGTCCGCCGGCGCGGCGGCGGACAGACCGGCCGCCAACGTCAAGCCCAGCGCCGCCGTTGCGGCGGCGATCCAGGTTTTCAGCGTCATCGCCAGCGCTCCCCGCCCCAAAAAGCTCACTATTGCATCGCGTTGAAGGCGTCGCGGAAGGCTTTACGCTCCGGCGCGAATTCATAGGCGCTGAAGAAGTGACCCTTGGCTTCCGCCGTCTTGCCTTGCGCTTGCAACACCTTGCCCCACTCGTAATGCGCTTGGGCGAACTTGGGCGCGACTTTCAGGGCGCGCTGGAACAGGGCGATCGCCTCTTCCGGCTTGTTTTGCGCCGCCATGGCGACGCCCCACTGGGTGAAGGCGTGCGGCGTGCGCAGGGTGCGGCCGGCGGTCTGATCCAGCTTCAGCGTCTGCTTGAAGTTGGCGACGGCGGCGTCGTAGTCGCCCTTGGCCAATTGCGCCTGACCGACGTTGTAAACCGACAAGATAAAGTTCGGCTCGGCGGTCAGGGCGTTGTTGAAACGCTCAATCGCCTGATCGGGCTTGCCTTGGCGCAGCAGGGTCAGGCCCCACAGGTTATAGGCCCAGTGAATGTCGTCTTCCGGCAGCACGCGCAGGCAATGCTCGATTTCCTTCATGGTGGAAGTGAAATCGGTGCT
>CALGOL010000215.1 GCA_937960755.1 uncultured Azospirillum sp. | reverse complement strand
GGCCGCGGCGGCGCGGCGCACCTGTTGCGCATATCGCCCGCCACCACCTTGCCGCGGCACGGCCATGGCGGGTTGGAGCTGACGCTGGTGTTGTCGGGTTCGTTCGCCGATGAAAACGGCCGCTATGGTCCGGGCGATCTGGCGGAAATGGACGGCGAAGACCTGCACCAGCCCATCGCCGACACCCACGAGGATTGCGTCTGCCTGATCGCCGCCGACGCGCCGTTGCGCTTCACCGGCGTCATCGGCCGCCTGATGCAACCTTTCATCGGCATGTGACGAAGTCCATGGGCGCGGGTGATCCGCGCCCGCCGGCCCCGCGTAATGGATGTATCCTTATCTCATTACTGTATGGTCGCCCCCATGTCCGTCGTGCCGTTCCGCGCCGCCCGCCCGTTGGAAATCGCCGTGATTGGTTCCGGCGTCTCCGGCCTGTCGGCGGCTTGGCTGCTCTCCAAAGCCCACAAAGTCACGCTGTTTGAAAAGGAAGACCGGGCCGGCGGCCACGCCAACACTGTGGACGCCTCCCCCGGCGTTGCGGTCGACACCGGCTTCATTGTCTATAACGAGCTCAACTACCCCAATCTTGTGGCGCTGTTCGATCATCTGGGCGTCAAGACCCGGCCGACCGACATGTCGTTCGCAGCGTCGCTCGACGGCGGCAAGATCGAATATGCCGGCGGGGCCTCGCCCGCCGCGTTGTTTGCGCAAAAATCCAACCTGCTGCGGCCGCGCTTCTGGCGCATGCTGGCCGACGTCTTGCGTTTCTACCGCAACGCTCCGGCGCTGCTTGACCGACCGGACGGCGACGCCTTCACCCTTGGCGAATTCCTCGAGGAAGGCGGCTATTCGGCGGCGTTTGTCGAAGATCATCTTTTGCCGATGGCCGCCGCCATCTGGTCCAGCCCGGCGACGGCGATGCGCAGCCATCCGGCGTCGGCTTTCGTGCGTTTTTGCGACAACCATGGCTTGTTGAAGCTGACCGGCCGCCCGGTGTGGCGAACAGTGGATGGCGGCAGCCGCGCCTATGTCGAGCGGCTGACCGACGCCATCGGCGACGGCGTACGGCTCAACACCGCCGCAGCCGCGGTGCGCCGGGATGGCGGGCGCGTGGCCGTCCGCGACCGGGCGGGGGACGTGCGGACCTTCGATCACGTGGTGTTGGCCTGCCACGCCGATCAATCTTTGGCGTTGCTGGAGGACGCCGACGAGATGGAGCGCGACTTGCTTGGCGCTTTCGCTTACGAGCGCAATCTCGCGGTGCTGCACGACGATCCGGCCTTGATGCCGCGGCGGCGCGCCGTCTGGTCAAGCTGGAACTACCTTTCCAGCGCCAGCGACACCGGCGACCAGTCGGTTTGCGTCACCTATTGGATGAACAAATTGCAGTCCTTCCTGCCGCCGGAACGCGATTTGTTCGTGACCTTGAACCCCATCCACGCCCCGCCGGCTTCGCGGGTGTTGCGCTCGTTCCTTTACGATCACCCGGTCTTTGATCTGGCGGCGTTGCGCGCGCAGAAAAACCTCTGGCGCCTGCAAGGACGGCGTAACGCTTGGTTCTGCGGCTCTTACTTTGGCGCCGGCTTTCACGAGGACGGGCTGCAAGCCGGCCTGGCGGCGGCGGAATGGCTGGGCGGCGTGCGCCGGCCGTGGACCGTCGCTGGCGAGTCCGACCGCATTCACCTGCCGCTTGAGGTCGCCCGCCCGTCGGCCGCCGCATGACCGCCGCCGGCTCGGCGCTGTATCGCGGCGTGGTGGTCCACCGCCGCTTGCGTCCGGTGAGCCACCGGCTGCAATATCACGTCTTCAGCCTGACGCTTGATCTCGACGACCTGCCCCGCCTTGACCGCGACTTGAAGCTGTTCGGCTGGAACCGGCCGGCGCTGCTAAGCTTTTATAACCGCGACCATGGACCAGGGGACGGTCGGCCGCTAGGGCCTTGGGTGCGGGATCACGCCGCCGCCCATGGCGTCGACGCCGCCGGCCCCGTGGTCGTCTTGTGCTTTCCCCGCGTGCTCGGCTTCGTCTTCAACCCGCTGACGGTTTACTTTCTGCACGACCGTAACGGCGCCTTGTCGGGCGCGCTGCATCAGGTCAGCAACACCTTCGGCGAACGGCATTGCTACCTTATTCCGGCGTCGGCGGATCACAGCGGCCTGCTGCGCCAGTCGTGCGACAAGGCGTTCTACGTGTCGCCCTTTATGCCGATGGAGACGCGCTATCACTTCCGCATCCAGCCGCCGGGAGAAAAGCTGGCGGTCGCCATCCGGCAAACCGATCAAGCCGGCGCGGTGCTGCATGCGGCGCTGACGGCGGAACGCCGGCCGCTGACCGACGCCGAGTTGTTCGCCGCTTGGGCGCGCCATCCGCTGATGACCTTGAAAGTCGTCGCGGGCATTCATTGGGAAGCGCTGGCGTTGTGGCGCAAGGGGTTGCGGCTGCTGCCCCGCCCCCCGGCGCCGGAAAGCCTCGTCTCGTTTATTCCGCAGGCCATCCAGCCGTCCGCCGGTCACGCCGCGGCGCGCGCTTCATCCCAGCCGCCGCCCAGCGCTTTGTAAAGCGCAATCAACTTGCTCATCGCCGCCGCCTCGCTGGCGATCAGCGCTTCTTCGTTATCGGATAAGGCGCGCTGGGCGACGATCAGCGTGGTGACGTCCTTCAGACCGCGATTGTAAAGGTCGCGAGCTTGATTAAAGGCGACGCGGGAACGCTCCACCGCTTTTTGCAAATCACGGCGGCGCAACTGTTCTTGCGCGTAATCCATCAGCGCCGTCTCCACCTCCGCCAAGGCCGTCAACGCCGTCTGACGATACTCGGCGGCGGCGGCTTCCGCCCGCGCCCCCGCGGCCGCCACCATCGCGTGCAGTCTTTCACGGTTAAACAGTGGAATAGTCAAACTGGGGCCGAGATTCCACGCCCCCGCCCCCATGGCGAACAAATCGGTGAAGGAGCCGGCGCGCAGGCCGACCGACCCGGTTAGCGAAAAGCGCGGAAACAAATCGGCGGTGGCGACGCCGACTTCCGCCGTGGCGGCGCGGAGTTTCTGCTCCGCCGCGCGCATGTCGGGGCGGCGCAGCAGCAAGTCGGACGGCAGCCCCACCGGCACAATGTCCGGCGCCGTCAACCCGCCCGCC
>CALGOL010000214.1 GCA_937960755.1 uncultured Azospirillum sp. | reverse complement strand
GGTGACTGGAGTGCAGACGTGTGCTCTTCCGATCTGGCGGCCGGCGGCGAAATGAAGATGCGCGCGGCGGTCGCCACCACCTGCTCGCTGGCCTGCGGCGCGCCCTGCTGCACATTGGCCGGGCGCACGGTCTCTACCGCGGCGACCGCCACCCGCACCGCGGCTTCCGGCGATGTGGTGAGGATTTGCTCGGCGGCGGCGATGACCTGGGCCGCCAGCCCGGCGGCGGTGGTGATGTTGCCGCCGCTCAAGGTTTGGATCGCCTGCTGCACTTGAGCCGAGTTGCCCGCCAGAACGGCGGCGCGCAACGCCGGCGGCAGCGCTTGAATCGCCGCCCCTTGCTGCGCCTGGGCGCCGCCCTGCTGCGCCTGGGCCGGGGTTGCCGCCCCATTTAAGGCGAACATCAGCGCGGCGACGAACGCGACTCGGTGGACGGCTTTCATAGCGCTCCCCATGTTTTCCTAGAAAATGACATGAAGTCGTCCATTACCGAGAAACAGGCCGGATAGGACAACTAAATTCAATCTATAAATTTACGCCTAACCTCGCAAGCAGACAATTAAGCCCCTGAAAGATTGCCATAGGTTCAATTTCACAATGTGGCGGCGCGCCTTCCGGCGACAGGGTGGAATAGCGCGCGCTATAGGAATATTTCATTAGTGAACTTGCTCGGAATATGGTCGAGGTGAAGAGCTTCAACCCTGCAAAAAAATATCGACGGAGAAAAAATAATGAAAACCATCACAGTAAGGCGACAATCTGCCAAAAAGGCGTTTTCACAAGCAAACGTCAGAGCGCCTGTCGTTCATACGTTCTCGGGTTGACGTTTTTCGCTTTCCAAGAAAAAATTTATATCTCCGCATAAATACGCCTATTATTAGGCCATGGAAATTGACAAATTCTCATCAATTCCCCATCAGAAGCCATGTTCGCGATAGAATCCATCCGGGCGGCCCGCGCGCAAGCCGACCACAGAAACCCAAAATCCTACGCCGCCCGCATGCGCGCCCACCGGGCCAAACGCATACGTCGCTTGATCGACGGGACCGCGGCGCGGCGCGGCGCCTGCGATATTGTGGATCCAGGAGGGCTGGCGTCCTATTGGGCCGCTGTGGGATATGATTATCTGCGCACCCGCAAGGTTCATGTCACGCTGATTAATCTCCGCCAGGTCCAGACGTCGCTCGATCTCGCCGATCTGTTCCCTTCGGTGCGGGATGACGCCGCGGCGCCGCCTTATCCAGACCGGCTATGGGACTTGTGCCACAGCAATTCAGTGATCGAACACATTGCGGGCTGGAAGCGGAAAGCCGCTTTCGCTCGAAAAGTCGCGCGCCTCGCCCCCGCGCATTACATCCAAACGCCGAACTACTGGTTTCCAATAGAACCGCATTATCTTCTGCCCGATCTTCTGCCCGCCGTCCATTGGCTGCCGCAGCCCTGCCGAACATGGGTGCTGAAGCGCGCTTCTCTTGGCGGGCGTTACGATGAAACGGAGGTCTGCGAACTGCTGACCGCAGCCGAGTTGCGTCGCCTATTCCCCAGCTCCACGCTGATTCCCGAACACGTCGGCCCATTCGTAAAATCATGGATGGTCATCGGCGACGATCAACAACGGCAAAACGCCCACGTCGGCGAACCGCCTTGAACGCCGCGCCGCGCGCCATCATCGACCGCTTGGAGGCCGCGTTCGGAAAAGACGCGGCGGCGGCGCGCCATGAGATTCTGTTCACCGCGCTGGGGCCTAATGGCGTGCGGCCGCGCTGGCGTCAGGCCTTGCGCGGCTTGGCGGCGCTGGTTCGCGACGTGTTTTTGCTTTATCGCGCCAAACCCTGGAACAACCCGCCGCCGCCGGACGCCGTGCTGTTTGTCGCCACGCTGCCGGGGGCCAACGGTTGGGGAGCCTTGGCCCCGGCTTGGCGGGCGGCGCAGGCGGCCGGCTTGTCCGTGGCGGTGATCCGGCATCCCCGATTGCCGCCCCCCGACGTCGGCGACGCGCCGGTT
>CALGOL010000213.1 GCA_937960755.1 uncultured Azospirillum sp. | reverse complement strand
CGCAACGCCTGGGCGCGCCGCCCTTGGCGCTGACCGACGCGGCGCGCGGCGCGATGCTGGCGTACGGCTGGCCCGGCAACGTGCGGGAATTGCGCAACTTCATCGAACGCTCGCTGTTGTTCGGCGAGTTTCCGCTGGAGGATCTGGCGGACGACGAAAGCCGCGCCGTCGCCGGCGCAAGCGCTGACGAGATGAATGCGCCGATGTCGCTGGCGGCGGTGGAAAAGCGCCACATTCTGGCGGTGCTGGATTCTTGCGGCGGATCAAAGGCGCGGGCCGCCGAACTGTTGGGCGTGTCGCGCAAAACCTTGGACCGCAAATGCGCCGAATGGGGACTGTAAGGGCGTTTCTCGCCGACAACATGCTGCGCCGCGCGCTCAACCGCTTTTCCGGTTCGGTGCGGCACAAGCTGCTGGCGCTGGCGCTCGCCCCGGTGCTGGTGGGGGTGCCGGTGTTGCTCAGCATCGTTTGGGTGTGGGGCGTCCAGGGTTATAAGCAATTGCTGGTCAACAAGGTCTCCTCCGACCTCGCCGCCGCGCGCCAGCATTTTGAACGCGCCCAAAGCCAGACCCGCGCCGGGCTGGAAGGTTTCGCCGGCTCGCACCTGTTGGCCTCCGCCCTTGCCCGCGCCAACCCGGCCGAGTTGAATCGCGCGCTGTCCGACGCCGCCGACGCGCTGGGATTGGATTTCCTGTTGCTGGTGGACCCGCAAGGCCGGGTGACCGCGGCGGCCGACGACTGGCGCGCCCAGGGAAAAGCGGTCGGTTCGGGCGGGCGCATGCGCTGGCCGGTGACGCGCGACGCGCTGCAAGGCGTCGCCGCGCACGGGCTGGAGGTGTTCTCCGCCGCCGAATTGTGGACGTTGAGCGAGGAATTGCCGGTTCGCGCGCTCACTCCGTTGCGCCCGACCCGCGCCGCGGCGCCCGACAGCCGGTCGCTGGAAGACCGCGGACTGGTGATACACATGGCCGCGCCTGTGACGCCGCCAGCGTCGGAAGATCAGTCGAACCACGGTGTCCCGCCAACCTGGGCGCTGGAGGGCGGCGTTCTGCTCAACGGCGCGCAAGGGGTGGTGGACCGCATCGACGCCGTGGTCTACCGCGACGCCTCGCTTCCCCTGGGCAGTCGCGGCACGGCGACCTTGTTCTTAGGCGACGCCCGCATCGCCACCAACGTGCCGTTACCCGATGGCGGCGGCCGGGCGCTCGGCACCCGCGTCTCCAAGGCGGTGGCCGACAAGGTGCTGGGTCAGGGGGAAATCTGGCTGGGCTCCGCCTTCGTCGTCAGCGACACCTATGTTTCAGCCTATGAGCCGCTGACCGACACCGGCGGCGCGCGGGTCGGCATGCTGTACGTCGGCTTTCTGGAAGAACCGCTGCGCGACGCGCTCTATCTCGCCATGGCTGGGCTGTTGCTGTTGTTTCTCGCCGTGTCGGGGGCGGGGGCCTTGGTGGCGCTGCGCTGGGCGCAGGCGATTTTCCGCCCGCTGGAGCGCATGAGCCGGGTGATAGAGCGCATCGAGTTGGGCGACGAGGCGGCGCGGGTCGGCCCCAACCCCAGCCGCGACGAATTGGGCCGGCTGTCGCGGGCTTTCGATCATTTGTTGGATTCGCTGGCGGCGCGGCGCTGGGAATTGCAGCGCTGGGGCCGCGAGTTGGATCGCAAGGTGGCGGAGCGCACGCAAGAGCTGGAGGAGGCCAACGACACCCTGCGCCGCACCCAGCAACAATTGGTGATGCGGGAAAAGCTGGCGGCGATCGGCGAATTGACCGCCGGGGTGGCGCACGAAATCAACAACCCGATCACCGTCATTCAAGGCAATCTGGATGTGCTGCGGGAGGTGCTGGGCTCCGCCGCCGAACCGGCGGAAGAGGAACTGCGGCTGATCGACCGTCAGACCGAGCGCATTCAAACCATCGTCGCCAAGCTGTTGCGCTTCGCCCGGCCGGGCGACTTCGCCGGCTCGGCCGAGCCGGTGGACGTCAACGCCGCGGTCAACGATTGCGTCGTGCTGACCCGGCACAACATCCGCAAGGCGTCGGTGCTGCTGGGGAGCCGGCTGAAAGCGAAGAATTCGGTGGAGATCACGCCCGGCGAATTGCAGCAGGTGCTCATCAACCTGATCGTCAACGCGGTGCAGGCGATGCCGGAAGGCGGCAAACTGGCGCTGGAGTCCTGGGACCTGACGGAAAGCGCCGACGGCTTCGACGGCGCGGCGATCTTGGTGAAGGATGACGGCTGCGGCATCGCGCCCGGCGATTTGGGGCGCATCTTCAACCCGTTCTTCACCACCAAAAAGCAGCACGGCACCGGGCTGGGGCTGGCGATCACCTACGCCATCGTCCAGCGTTACGGCGGGCGGATCACCGCGGAAAGCGTCCCCGGCGAGGGCGCCGCCTTCACCGTTCGATTGCGCAAGCGCGCGGTTTATGAGGAAGCCGCGGGGTGAGATTTGGTATGGTGGTTAATTTTCGTGCAAAATTTGATTTTTTTCCATAATTATAGAATTAATATTGACTATATTTATCTTGTTAGAATTTATCTGGAGAAAGCGGCGTGGCGTTTGTCTACGTTTCGGTGGCCGGCGACGATAAATATCAATTTTTTCGGGATGGCCGTGCGGCGGCGGTGGTCGTTCGTGTTGGTTATGACGAGACCGACAACTGGTTTGCGCATGTCGGGTTCGACGTCATTCCGCCCGGTGATTTGCAGTACTACTTCTTTCTTTGCCGCGTAAATGCCGCGACAGGGGAAGAGACTTGTTATCATTCAGGACGCGAGACGGCGCATTTCATCCACGGCGAAGATCGAAAGCATGTTCTGGGCGCCGTTCTTATGGCCACGAAAGTTCTGCTGGATCATGAAAAGCCGAAGCAGGTTTATCGCGTCACGCATGACGCCGCTCTTTCAAACCGAGCTCTTGAAAAGCACTTTGAAATTTGCGCCATCTTTAAGGCGAATGGTTATGAGGTCTCCCGTTACGACGAATATTACGGTCAAAGAATCTGGTGGATGGAGTACCCAGAAAAGGGTAACATGTGAGAAGGTTGATGTGCGTGCTTCAACCTTGATGCGTTAGGAGTCGTCAATGATGACGCGCGACATGCAGATTGAAGTTATGCGGCGGGATGAAGAGCGGGTTCAGGGGTTCATGGCGCGTTGGCTCGCCAAACCTGAATATGTCGCCGCCTTGCATGCGCATGACCACGAACTGCGCCCAGCGGACAAACGGGCGGTCGGCGGTCGCTGATCCTATCGGAAGCAGAACAGAAAAAAGCCCCGCACTAGCGGGGCTTTTTTCTTGACGCTTCATCTCGTCGCGAGCGTCAAGAAGCCGCCAGCATGAAGGGATTGCCGCCGAAGCGGCTGTAGCCTTCCTCCCCCGCCAGCACGTCGAGCGCCAAAGACGCCAGATCGTCGGCGACAACATCGAGATCAATGGCTTTTTCCAGCAAGAACAGCTTGGTGTAGGACTTGCAGGAATCGCAGACCTCCGCCCGCGCCACGCCGTCGCCGCCTTCAATGTCGCGATACTCCACCCCCAGGCTTTCGCCGCAAGCGACGCAGGCCGAGCGCACCCGGTGCCACGCGGCATGGCAAACGCCGCAATGCAGATAGCGCAACCCGCCCGCAGCGCCGGTATGGATCACCCCGCCCACCGGCGGCGCGCCGCATACCGGGCAAGAATCCTGCGTCGCCTGGGCGACCACCGCCGCCGCGGTCAGGCTGGCGGCGTAGCGGGTCCAGGCCACTTGCTGAGCGGCGACGACGAAGGGCGCC
>CALGOL010000212.1 GCA_937960755.1 uncultured Azospirillum sp. | reverse complement strand
CAATCCGCGGGCGATATCGCGCAGGCTGGGTGGGCGTGGCGTAAACTGGCCGGCGGCCAACCCCGCCGCCAGCCCGCCGAGCGCAAGGCCGATCACCAGCGCGGCGTTGGGGGTGAACCAGCCGTCTCCCGGCGCCGTCGAGCAGCCGGCGAAACCATCCAGCCCGTCGAGCCGCAGCGGCGTCAGGCCGAATTCGTTTCCGAGCCCGCGCGCGCCGCTTCCCAACGCCGACGTCACGCCCAAGGGCTTCAAGCGGACCAAAACCAGAAAGGAGATCACGCCGACCAGGGCGCCGCCGAGCCAATAGGGCCAGCGACCGTCAAAACAGCGGCCGACCAGCGCCGTCAGGCCGGCCGGCAAGGGGCGCTGCGGCGGTTCCGCGGCGATGGCGGCGGGGTAATAGCGCCACAGCACGGCGGCGAGCGCCGCCAAAGCCGCCAGTTGCAGCGTCAACGAGCCGCTATAGCCGACGTAATGGGGCAGCCACAGCAAGGGGGCCTCGGCGATGGTCAGCGAGAACAGCGGGTTCCAGGTGTGAAAGCCGGCGAGAAAACCGAGACCGGCGCCGATCAGCGCCAACGGCGAGGCGGGCGAGCCTTCCCCCAGCCGGTAGATATGGGCGCTGATGCAGGAGCCGGAAATCGCCATGCCAAGGCCAAAGACCATGCCGGCCAGGGCGAGCGCCCAGCTTACCGGGCCGATGTGGACGTCGGGGGGCAGGCGCGGCGGGTTGGGCGTAGTCAGCCAGCCGCTCATGAACAGGTGATAGCCGATGGTTCCCAGCGCCAGCGCCAGCAGGATCGCCAGCAGGCCGCGCGGGTCGCGGCGGTCGATGAAGTCGCGGGCGTGACACAGGAAGCAAAAGCGCGAACGCTGCAAAATGACGCCCAGAGCCGCGCCGAAGACCAGCGATAAAGAAAGGCTCCGCCCCGTTCCCGGCGCGGAGCCTAAAGTGTACGCCGTCGCGATCAGCACTGCGATGATCGTAATAGGCCACAACAGACGCAGATGCACGACGGCCTCTCTCCCCCCAAACTCTTCAATCGACCGTTACTTCGCCGCCCAGACCGTGCCGGCCGGATTGCTGATCGGCGCGCCCACCGAATTGCCGTACTCGGTCCACGAACCGTCGTAATTCTTGACCTGATAGCCGAGGATTTTGCTCAGCGCGAACCAGGTATGGCTGGAGCGCTCGCCGATGCGGCAGTAAGTGATGACCGGCTTGGAGCCGTCGACCCCGACCCCGGCGTAGAGCTTTTTCAGTTCTTCCGCTGACTTGAAAGTTCCATCCGCCTCGTTCACCGCCTTGCCCCATGGCACGTTGACGGCGCCCGGAACGTGGCCGGCGCGGATCGACAATTCTTGAATGCCCGGCGGGGCGAAAATCTTACCCTGATATTCGTCCGGCGAACGGATATCCACCAGCTTGACGTCGGAAGCGCCTTCCGCCGCCGCCTTGACGTCGGCGAGACGGGCGCGCAGCCCCTCGTTCACCGTCGTCACCTGATAGGCGGACGGGGCGAATTCCGGCGCCTTGTTGGACAGCGGGCGGTTTTCCGCCTCCCACTTCTTGCGGCCGCCGTCCAGCAGCTTGACGTTTTGCACGCCGTAGATGTCGAACACCCAGGCGCCCCAGGCGGCGAACCAATTGTTGGTGTCGCCGTAGAGCACCACGGTGGTGTCCGGCCTTACGCCGGCTTTCGACAGCAGCGCCTCGAATTGCGCCTTGCCGACGATGTCGCGGCGCACGGTGTCGTTCAAATCGGTATGCCAGGAGAAATTGACCGCGCCCGGAATGTGGCCGCGCTCATAAACCCCCGGATTGACGCTGACTTCGATCACCCGCAGCGACGGATCGGCGAGGTTCTTCTCCAGCCAAGCGGTGTCGACCAGCGGCCCTTGCGGCGCTGCGGCCAGCACGGCCCCGGCGGCGGTCATGGTCGCGGCGGTCAACACGGCGCCGGTCAGCAGGTGAGCGAAGCGGAATTTAGCGGCCATGGCGTCGTCATCCCATTTGTTGCGATTGGCTTGACCGATTACGCCACGCCGCCAAATCTGAGTCAATATGATTCTATCGATATTATAGGAAATATAGGAATTTGTGTCGCCGCGCTGTTAAATCGCCGCCGCCGGGTATTTCTCGTCGCCCCCCAGCGGGCGCTGCGCCTTGCCCAACTCCGCCAGCAGCCGGTTTTTCCAGTCAAGGAACTCCCCCGACAGCCGGTCGCGCGGCCGGGCGAGATGCGGGCGGAATTCCGATAATATCCGCCCCGGATCGGGCCGCATCACCACGACGCGGTCGGCGAGAAACAACGCTTCTTCAATGTCATGGGTGACGAGAATCAGCGTCGGCCGGTCGTCGGCCCACAAATCCAGCAAATGTTCCTGCAAGTCGTTGCGGGTCAGCGCGTCGAGCGCCGAATAGGGCTCGTCCAGCAGCAGCGCTTTCGGCCGCCCCACCAGCGCGCGGGCCAGAGCGACGCGCTGGGCTTGGCCGCCCGACAGTTCCCGCGGCCAATGGCCGGCGTAAGCCGCCAGCCCGACCCGCGCCAGAGCTTCAACCACCCGTTTCTTTTGCTCTGCGGCCGGCAAATGGCGAATGCCGAAAGCGACGTTCTGGTCGATGGTCAGCCACGGCATAAGCCGGGGTTCCTGGAACACCACGCCGATTTCGGCGCGGGGTTGGCGCACCGGCGCGCCGTCAAGATCAATCGTCCCGCCGGTCGGGTGATCCAAACCGGAAATCAGCCGCAACAGCGTGCTTTTGCCGCAGCCGGAGCCGCCGACCAGCGCCAAAATCTCCGACTGCTCCACCGAAAGGGAAAGCCTGTCCAGCGCCAAGGTTCCGTTGGGATAGCGCTTGGCGACGTTTTGAATGCTCAGCATGATTCTTACTCACATCCGCGGCCTTGAATTCTGACGAGTCAGAATTCAAGGCGTTCGGCGGCATGGGCCGCCGCCTCGCCACTTGGCTCGGAACGCTGACGGTCATATCTATGACCATCAGCGTTACTCCACCGGCTTAAAAGCGTCTTGCCAGACCAAGAGCCGCGCGGCGGCGGCGGCCAGCAGCCAGTCTGTCAGCTTGCCCAAAACCGCAAACGCCACGATGGCGCCCAGGATCACCGCCGGGCGTCCGGTCTGCTGACCGTCCACCAGCAAAAAGCCCAGGCCTTGCTCCGCCCCCATGAATTCGGCGGCGACGACGAACATCCACCCCAGCCCCAAACCGGAACGCAAGGAGGAGACATAGGTCGGCAGGGTGGCGGGCAGCAGCACCCGCAAAATCATCTCGCGGTGGCTGAAGCGGAAGATCCGCCCCACCTCCACCAGCTTGCGGTCGACGCCGCGCACCGCATCGGACAGGCCTAGGTAAATTGGAAAGAACACGCCCACCGCAATCAGGATGATCTTGGAGGTCTCAAAAATGCCGAACCATAAAATGAACATTGGCACCCAGGCGATGGAGGGGATGTTGCGCAACGCCTGCAAAGTTGGATCAAGGAAACGGCGCGCGGCGCTCCAATAACCCACCACCGCGCCGAAGAAGGTTCCCGCCAGCACTCCGAGCGCGAAGCCGACCGCGACGCGGGCCAGCGTCGCCTGGACGTGGGCCGCCAGTTCGCCGGTTTTCGCCAACGCCGCCAAAGCGGTGTAAACGGCGCTGGGGGTGGGCAGCAGCCGGCCGTTCGCCCACCCTGCGGCGACCGCCAGTTCCCACCCCCCGGCCAGCGCCAGCGGCAAAGCCAGCGCTAAAACCCAGTTTCCCTTCAAAAAGAATGCCGTGCGGAACATTTACTTGACGCCGAGCTTGGTCACAAAGCTTTCGTCGATCAGCGCCGCGGTCGCTTCCGCCACCTTGACGTCGGCGCCGATGACGCCCGCGGCTTGCAAGGCTTCGCCGGCGCCTTGAATGGTTTGTCGGCGCGCCGGGCCGAACGCCGCCGACGACAAATCCGTGCGGGTCAACTGGCGCGCCGCCACTTCGTCGGTCAGCTTGGCCGCCGCGGCGATGGTCTTGCGCAGTTCATCGGGATTGGCCAGGGCGAAGGCGCGGCCCTTTTCGTAAACCTTGATCACCCGTTCCACCAAATCCGGGTGCTGCGCGGCGAATTCTTCGCGGGTGTTGAGCACGCCCAGCGTGTTGATGTCGGCGTTGCGCTGGAACAGCCGGGCGCCCGAGCCGATTTCAGCATTCGCCATCAACGGATCAAGACCGGCCCAGGCGTCGACGTCGCCCTTTTCCAGCGCCAGCTTGCCGTCCTGGTGCTGCAACAGCACGACGCGCACGTCTTTTTCGGTCAGGCCGGCGGCGGCCAGGGTGCGGATCAGGAAGATGTGCGGATCGGTGCCGCGGGTGGCGGCGACGCGCTTGCCCTTCAGATCGGCGACGGTCTGGATCGGCGAGTCTTTCGCCGTCACCAGCGCGGTCCATTCCGGCTTGGAATAGATGTAGACCGACTTGACCGGATTGCCGTTGATGCGGGCCAGCAAGGCGGCGGCGCCCGCCGACGAGCCGAAATCAAGGCTGGAGGCGTTGAGGAACTCCAAAGCCTTGTTGGAGCCGGCGGACAGCACCCAGCGCACGGCGATGCCGTCAGCCTTCAGTTCTTCTTCCAGCCAGCCCTTGTCCTTCAGCACTAGGCTGACCGGATTGTAATAGGCGTAGTCGATGCGGATTTCCGCCGGTTTGTCGGCCGCCCCGGCGACGGCGCCGGTGAAAAAGGCGGTGAGCGCAGCGGCGGCGGCGACGCGCCAGCGGTGGGCCAGCGTGTTCAAAATGGACATTGCTTTCATTCTCCCAAGCGGATTTCAGGTGTTTTTCATAGTGACGCCCGCTCTCCAATCCCTCGTCGTCACCCCGGCGCAGGCCGGGGTCCACCTCATCGGAAACGTTGCATAGCAGGTGGATTCCGGCCTTCGCCGGAATGACGGGGTATGGGACGATGAAGGGGCTTAATCCCGTCGATCCAGCAGGCGATGCAAAATCGCCCCTTCCAGGGCGGCGAAATCAGGGTGGGAACGGTCGCGCGGGCGCGGCAAATCAATGCGCTGGTCCAGCGCCACCCGGCCTTCCTCCAGCAAAATCACCCGGTCGGCCAGGGTGACGGCCTCCGCCACGTCGTGGGTCACCAGCACGGCGGTGAAGCCCTGGCGCCGCCAGACGTCCTCCACCAGACTTTGCATTTCGATGCGGGTCAGGGCGTCGAGCGCGCCCAGCGGCTCGTCCAGCAGCAGCAAGCCCGGACGGCTGACCAGGGCGCGGGCCAAAGCCACCCGTTGGCGCTGCCCCCCCGACAGCACCCCCGGCCAGTCATTGGCCCGCGCCTCCAAGCCGACTTGGCGCAAGGTGTCCAGCGCCAGCGGGCGCCAACCGCCTTTCTGCCCCAAGCCGACGTTGTCGATCACCCGCTTCCACGGCAAGAGGCGGGAATCTTGAAACATGATGCGGACGCGCGGGTCGCCGTCATGGCCCACGGCGCCCAAATCCCCGGCGGTGGGTTGATCCAGGCCCGCCAGCAGCCGCAACAGCGTGCTCTTGCCGCAGCCAGACCGGCCGACGATGGCGATGAACTCCCCCGGCTTGAAGTCGAGATCGACGCTTTTCAGCACGTCGCCGCGGTCGTCGAAGCGTTTCACAATCCCTTTCGCCGTCACCCCCAGCGGCGGCGAGGGCAGGGCGGCGGGAGCCGCCGCCGAACGGCCGAAAGCGCGGAACGGCAGGCGCAGAGCGAGTGCGGTCATGGTCGGGACTCCTGCGTGAACAAGGATTTCAGACGTTTTGAAAAGCCGGGCTCCAGGCCAGGGCGCGGCGCTCCAACGCGCGGGCGATGACGTCGGCCAGCTTGCCCAGCAGGGCGTAAAGCAGCACCGCCAACACCACCACGTCGGTTTGCAGAAACTCTCGCGCGTTCATCGCCATGTAGCCGATGCCGGACGGGGCGGCGATGGTTTCCGCCACGATCAGCGTCAGCCACATAAAGCCCAGCGCGAAACGCAAACCCACCAGGATGGACGGCAAGGCGCCGGGCAACACCGCATGACGCAGCAGTTCCCACCGCGTCAGACCGTAGGAGCGGCCCATTTCAATCAACCCGGCGTCCACGGTGCGGATGCCGTGGAAGGTGTTGACGTAAATCGGGAAGAAGACGCCCAAGGCGACGAGGAAAATCTTCGCCTCCTCATCAATGCCGAACCACAAGATCACCAGCGGAATCAGCGCCAGATGCGGCACGTTGCGCACCATCTGCACCGTGGTGTCCAACAGCTTCTCCGCAACGGGAAAAATCCCGTTGAGCAACCCCAGCCCGAAGCCGATGCCGCCGCCGATGACGAAGCCGACCCCGGCGCGGGCGAAGCTGGCCTGCAAATGGGTGAACAACTCCCCCGACGCTGTCAGTCGCCAGCCGGCGGCGGCGACGTCCGACACCTTGGGCAGGATACGGGACGAAATCAGCCCCGCCTGCGCCGCCCCTTCCCACGCCGCCAAAGCCAGCAGCGGCAGGAGCCAGGGCAGCAACCGGTCGGCGACCGCCCCGAAATCCCGCCGCCCGCTCATGACGAAGACGCCAATTTTTCAGGAGCCAGGTGGGCCGGCTGAATCTGGTTCGCCACCAACTCGCCGAACGGGCTGACGAAGTTGACGTTGGCGGCCTGCGCCGTCGGCTGATGCGAACTGACCGGCAGCAGCGGGAACAGCAGTTCCGCCACCCGGTAGGATTCCTCCAGATGCGGATAGCCCGACAGGACGAAGGCGTCGATGCCGATATCGATGTATTCCTGGATGCGGTCGGCGACCTGACGGGCGGAGCCGACCAGCGCGGTGCCCGCCCCGCCGCGCACCAGACCGACCCCGGCCCACAGATTGGGGGCGATCACCAGATTGTCGCGCCGCCCTTCGGTCAGCGCCGTCATCCGCCGCTGGCCTTCGGAATCGTAACGGGCGAAAATCTTCTGCGCCGCGGCGACGGCTTCGTCGCTGACCTTGCTGATAAGATCGTCCGCCGCGGCCCAGGCCGCCGCTTCGGTCTCCCGCACGATGACGTGGGCGCGCAGACCGAAACGCAGGGTGCGGCCATGCTCGGCGGCGCGGCGCCTAACGTCCTCGATCTTGGCTTTTACGTCGGCCAAGGGTTCGCCCCAGCTCAGGTAGACATCGAAATGCTCGGCGGCGACCGCGTGACCGGCGGGGGACGAACCGCCGAAGAACAGTTTGGGGTAGGGGGCTTGCGCGGTGGGGTAGAGATGCTGCGCCTCCTCCACCTTGATGTGCTTGCCGTGATGCGTGACGGTTTCACCCGATAACAGGCGCTTCCAGATGTCGAAGAACTCGCCCGCGTGCTCATAGCGTTCGTCGTGGCTGAGGAAAATGCTGTCAGCCGCCAGTTCGTGGGAATCGCCCCCCGCCACGACGTTGAGATAGAACCGCCCGTTCGACAGCCGGTCCAGCGTGGCGGCCATGCGCGCGGCGGCGGTGGGCGACAAGGTGGCGGGGCGGGTGGCCACCAGGAAGCGCAGGTTTTTCGTTTCGCCGATCAGCGAGGCGGCGACGATGTAGGAATCCTCGCAAGACTTGCCGGTGGGCACCAGCACGCCGTGATAACCCAACTGGTCGGCGGCTTGGGCGACTTGCTTCAAGTAATCATGGGTGACGGCGCGGGCGCCTTCTTGCGAGCCCAAGTAGCGGCCGTCGCCGTGGATCGGCAGGAACCAGAAAAAATCAGCCATGAGGGAAATCTCCGGGAAAATATTCAAGGAATGAAGCGCCGCCGCCATCACTGCTCGTCATGCCCGCGAAGGCGGGCATCCACCGGTTCGACAGCGTTGCTGATGAGGTGGATTCCCGCCTTCGCGGGAATGACGCACAAAGAAGCGGCTGAATTCTTTAACCTCACCCCTGCGGCGCGGGCAGCGCGTCCTTGATGTCGATCTTTTTCGGGATCAGGCCCAAACCGTGGAAGGTGTCGGCGATCTTCTGCTGTTCGGCGACGACATCTTCGTTCAACGGTTTGACGCCGTAGCCGAGGCGCGCAATGGCGATCTCCAGCGCGCCGACTTCAATGCCGGTTTGCGGGGCGAGAATTTCGGCCGCTTCCCGCGGCGACTTCGACGCCCAACCGGCCACATCGGCGATTTCCTCCAGGAAAGCGGCGATCAGCTTGGGGTTGTCGCGGGCGTAAGACTTGGTGGACAGATAGAATTGATGGTTGGACACCAGCCCGGTTCCGTCCGCCAACACCCGGGCCTGCGTCGCCCGCTGGGCGGCAATAAGGAACGGGTCCCAAATCGCCCAAGCGTCCACCGAGCCGCGCTCGAACGCCGCGCGGGCGTCGGCGGGGGGCAGATAGACCGACTGGACGTCCTTAATCGACAAACCCTTGGATTCCAGGGCCTTGACCAGCAGGTAATGAACGTTGGAGCCCTTGTTGAGCGCCACTTTCTTGCCCTTCAGATCGGCGAGGGACTGAATGGCGGAGTCTTTCGGCACCAGAATGGCTTCGCCCACCGGGGTCGGCGGCTCATAGCCGACGTAGACCAAGGGCGCGCCGGCGGCCTGGGCGAAGATCGGCGGCGCTTCGCCGGTGGTGCCGAAATCCACCGAACCGACGTTCAACGCCTCCAGCAACTGCGGGCCGGCGGGGAATTCGGTCCATTTGACGGAAATTCCCAAGGGCGCCAACCGCTTTTCCAGCGTGCCGCGCGCCTTGATGAGCGTCAGCGTGCCGTATTTTTGATAACCGACGCGTAATTCCTTGGCGGGTTCGGCGTGCAGCGCCGGAACGCCGAGAGCGACCGCGGCGACGCCGGCCAGGACCAGCTTGGTGAAAGCGCGGCGCAGGATGCGGGGAGTCTTCATCTCGATAATCCCTTTCAAATGAGTTCAGGCCGCGCCGCGCGCCGTTTCCAGCGCTTGGGTCAGGTCGGCCAGAATGTCGTCGATGTGCTCGATGCCCACGGAAAGCCGCACGTAGCCGGGGCTGACGCCGCTGGCCAGTCGGTCTTCATGGGAAAGCTGGGAGTGGGTGGTGCCAGCCGGGTGAATGGCCAGCGAGCGGGCGTCGCCGATGTTGGCGACGTGATAAAACAGCTTCAGCGCGTCGATGAAGGCGCGGCCCGCCTCTTCCCCGCCTTGCAGTTCAAACCCCACCAACCCGCCGTAGCCGCCCGACAGATAGGCGTCGGCGCGGCGGCGGGTTTCGCCGTCCTGCAAACCGGGATAGATGACCTTCGTCACCGCCGGATGTTGACCCAAATAGTGGGCGACGGCGGCGGCGTTGCGGCTGTGCTCGCGAATGCGCAGGGCCAGCGTCTCCAGCCCTTGAATGATCTGAAAAGCGTTGAACGGGCTGAGCGCCGCGCCCAGGTCCCGCAGCAGCGTGGTGCGCGCCTTGATGATGTAGGCCACCGGGCCGATGCCCTTCACCGCCTCCACCCACACCGCGCCGTGATAGCTGGGGTCGGGTTGATTGAGCAGCGGCTGACGATCAGGATGCGCCGCCCAGTCGAAGTTTCCGCCGTCGACGATCACGCCGCCGATGCTGGTTCCATGCCCGCCGAGATATTTGGTGGCCGAGTAGACGACGACGGCGGCGGCGTGATCCAGCGGACGGGCCAGCAGCGGGGCGGCGGTGTTGTCGACAATCAGCGGAATTCCCAGCGGGCGACCGATGTCGGCGACCTCGCGGATGGGGAAGACTTGCAGTTTCGGGTTGGGCAGGGTTTCGGCGTAATAGGCGCGGGTGCGGTCGTCGGTGGCGCGGCGGAAATTTTCCGGGTCTGACGGATCGACGAAACGAACCTCAATTCCCTGCTGCTTCAGGGTGTTGGCGAACAGGTTCCAAGTTCCGCCGTAAAGGTCGGTGGAGGTGACGATATTGTCGCCCGCCACCGCAAGGTTTTGCACGGCGAAAGCGGAGGCCGCTTGGCCCGAGGCCACGGCCAGCGCCGCGACGCCGCCTTCCAGCGCCGCGACGCGCTTTTCCAGCACGTCGGTGGTCGGGTTCATGATGCGGGTGTAGATGTTGCCGAGCCGGCGCAGCGCGAACAGATCGGCGGCATGGGCCGTGTCGTCAAACTGATAGGAAGTGGTCTGATAGATCGGCACCGCGACGGCGCCGGTGGCGGGGTCGGCGCGCCAACCGGTGTGCAGCAGCAAGGTTTCGGGACGCTGGGTCGGGGTCTGATCGGTCACGGTCGGGCTTCCTTGGCTTGCTCGCTTGAAAGTCCATAATTCCTACCGAATCAGAAGATATTAAGTCAATCCCTATAATATAGATGGGAAGATAATTTTATTATACAGTATATTATCGTTGTTTATGGGCAAGCGACAGCGGCGAAGCCTGGCGCCCGCCGCTGTCGGTCAAATCCCGTAATCGAAGGTTTCGTAAGAAACGCCGCCGATGATCTGGTCCAGAGATTGGGCGCCCGGATCGTCGCTCGCCGAGCGGATCACCTTGGCCGGCACCCCCGCCACCGTCGCCCCGGCCTCCACCGGGCGCAGCACC
>CALGOL010000211.1 GCA_937960755.1 uncultured Azospirillum sp. | reverse complement strand
GGGGCGGGGGCCGAGCCGGCTTACGCCGGTCGCCGAAGTGGAAAAGTTGCAAACCCGCGTAGAAACGCTGGAGTACCGCGGCAAGGCGCTCACCAACGCGCTGGAGCGGGTGTCGTTTCAGGTTTTGGAGGGCGGTATTCGCGATGTGCGCGACGCGGCGCAGATTTTTGGTTTCGCGAATGAATGGTGCTTTGATGAGGATCGGGTGACCCGGCGCTTTCGCGAGTTGGCCCCGGTTTATCATCCCGACACCGGCGTCGTCGCCGACCGCGAGCGCATGGCGCAATTGATCGAAGCGCGCAATCTGCTGGTGCGGCATGTTCGCACGGCTTACGCCGCCGGCAAGTGGGTCGGCAAGCGCCGCGCCTGACGGTAAACCCCGGCGAGCACGCACGCTGGGCAAGCGCAATAAAGAAAGAAAACCGGACGCTGACAACCGGAGGGAGTCAGGGGGATGGCGTCAACGTCCGGCAGTTGGCGAAGCGATGCGATTACGCCGCTTCGCGCACCATCGCCAAGTATATTTTCCAGGCGATTTCAACCGATACGCCGCCGGCGCGGCTGCCGGCGGCCAGCATGGCGGCGGATGGCTTCAGCGGCACCGCCGTCGTCATTTGCTCGACCGCAGTATCCACCACTGAAGTGGCGCTAGAGATGATCGACGCGGCGCCGATGGAATGATCTTTCAGTGCGGGCATGACGATGGCGTTCATTGGGGTGCCTCCAGTTGCTTTGCCCTATCTAAGCAAACGGCATGCCACGTAATAATATTATAGCGCGACGCACAAAAATCAGCAAAACCCTTGTCTGACCGTGGCGCGGGCGCGTCGCGAACCGATTCCCGACGCAGTACGATTTGCATAATGCGCTTGGCTTTTTTGAAATCCGTCGCATTTTGCAAAATCGGCTTTTCCCATGGCGCCTCGCGCGGCGCGCTGCTATCAAAACCCGGCGACGCCAGCCGGGAGAAGCCCCCTCATGACGCCCATCGCCCTTCAGCCGATTTTTCATATGTGCCGTCGAGACGAGTGGGAGCAAGCGCTGGTTTGCGGCGCTTATCCCGGCTCGTCGCAGGACCGCGCCGACGGCTTCATTCATTTTTCCACCGCTCGCCAGTTGCCGGAAAGCGCCGCCAAGCATCGCCGCGGCCAGCCCGATCTCTTGTTGCTCACCGTCGACCCGGCCAAGCTGGGGGACGCTTTGAAATGGGAGCCGTCGCGCGGCGGCGCGTTGTTTCCCCACCTTTACGGCCCGCTGCCCACTTCGGCGGCGTTGCGGGTCGACCCGCTGCCGTTGGACGCCGACGGCGTTCCCCAGCCGCCGCCCCATGTCGGGGAAGCGGCGGCGCTTGAAAGCTGAACCAGCCTCATCTTGACCAAGGCGATTATCGTCATGAGCTTTTATGATCTCGTCCGTCCGCTGGTGTTCCAGCTTCAAGCCGAAACCGCCCACCGCGCCGCGGTGCGGCTGCTGGCGTTGGGGCAGACCTTCGGCGTCGCGCCGAAACTGCCGGTCGCCGATCATCCCGCGTTGCGCGTGCGGCTGTGGGATCTGGACTTTCCCAACCCGGTGGGGCTGGCGGCTGGTTTCGACAAGAACGCCGAAGCGGTGGATGCGCTGCTGGGTCTGGGTTTCGGCTTTGTCGAAGCCGGGTCGGTGACGCCGCGTCCGCAGCCGGGCAATCCGCAGCCCCGGCTGTTCCGCCTGCCGGAGGCGGAGGCGGTGGTAAATCGCATGGGTTTCAATAACGACGGCTTGGAGGCGTTCCGCCTGCGCCTGCTGCAACGCCTGCCGGCGTCGGGGGCGACCCGCGGCGTCGTCGGGGCCAAT
Organism: uncultured Azospirillum sp.; assembly: GCA_937960755.1. Classification (GTDB taxonomy): domain Bacteria; phylum Pseudomonadota; class Alphaproteobacteria; order Azospirillales; family Azospirillaceae; genus Azospirillum. Next base: position 853 of record CALGOL010000211.1, on the reverse strand, counting down.
CTCGGCAAGAACAAAGACACCGTCGACGCCGCCGACGATTATGTTCAAGGCGTGCTGCGGCTGGCCGACGTGGCGGATTATCTGGTGGTCAACGTCTCGTCCCCCAACACGCCGGGTCTGCGGGCGTTGCAGGGGCGCGAACCGTTGCGGGAATTGCTGAGCCGCGTGCTGGACGCCCGCGCCGCCCGGCGGCTGGAGCGCACGCCGCCGGTTCTGCTGAAAATCGCCCCCGACCTGACCGACGAGGACAAGGCCGACATCGCCGCGGTGGCGCTGGAGGTGGGGATCGACGGGCTCATCATCTCCAACACCACCATCGCCCGGCCGGATGAAATCGGCCAGCGCTGGAAGTCCGAGGCTGGCGGCCTGTCGGGGCGGCCGCTGTTCGCCGCCTCCACCAAACTGCTGGGGGAAATGTATAAATTGACGCAAGGTCGCTTGCCGCTGGTGGGGGCGGGGGGGATCTTCTCGGCGGCCGACGCTTACGCCAAGGTGCGGGCCGGCGCGTCGCTGGTGCAGGTCTATTCGGCGTTGATCTATCGCGGCCCCGGTCTGGTGAACGCGCTTGTCGACGGGCTGGCGGCGCGGCTGAAGGCTGACGGCTTCAGCCATCTTTCGCAGGCGGTGGGGGCCGACTGGCGTTAAACTGTCAAGACGACCGGAAAACGAGCGATTGACGGAAGAGCGCAAAATGGAAGCCGACGCCCCTCGCCCCGACGCTTACGAGCTGTCGCCGCCGCCGCCGGAACCGATGCGGCCGCCGCGCGCGCTGTCGCTGACCACCCATGTGGTGTACTTCCTGGCCTATGCGGTGGCGGGCGGCGTGCTCGCCTTCGCGCTGCCCTACGTGCGC
>CALGOL010000210.1 GCA_937960755.1 uncultured Azospirillum sp. | reverse complement strand
GTGCGCGCCGCGGCGCCGGTGCATGTCGACGGCCGCTGGGCGGTGGCGGAGGCCGGCACGGCGTTCGATCCGATTTTAGCGCCAATCTGCCCCAACTCCCATTGCGGCATTGCGGTGCTGCTGCCGCGCGACGCCGTCGCCGCCCGCATGACGGCGATGGATTTCGACGCGCAGTTTACCGACAACCGCCGGGTCGGCGACTGGCTGATGGAGGCCAGCACCAATCCCGCCGTCACCCGCGCGCTTTTGGCGCCGGAACGCGGCGACCCGGCGCAGCGTCCAGCCGGCGAGCCGGTGCAGATCGGCGCCCGCTGGTTCGCCACCTTGACTTTTCCCTTGCGCGATCACCTGGGCAAGGACGATCCGAACCGGCCCGACGCCGGCCGGGTGCTGGTCTGGCTGAACGTCGACGAAGCGGTCAAGGCGCTGGACGAGGCGCGCAACCGCAACATCATCGCCGCCATCGCCGGGTTCTTCATCATCGGCGGGCTGATTTGGCGCCTGATGGGGCTGGCGACGGCGAAGCTGGAGGCGGAGGTGCGCCGCCGCACCTCGGAAGTGCAATCGCTGCTAGAAGAGGTGTCGTTCCTGGCGGAGCGCGACCCGCTGACCGGGCTGTACAATCGGCGCATCTTCACCCAGCGGCTGCATACCGAAATCGCCCGCAGCAAACGCAACAGCCAGCCGTTCGCCGTAGTCAGCATCGACCTCGACCATTTCAAGCAGATCAACGACCGCCACGGCCATCCGGCGGGGGATCAGGTGCTGTGTTTGCTGGGCGGCTTGATCCGCGACGGCGTGCGGGCGCAAGACGTGGCGGCCCGCATGGGCGGCGAAGAGTTCGCCTTGCTGTTGCCCGCCACCGACCTCGCCGGGGCCGTCACCTTGGCGGAACGGCTTAAGACGGCGTTGGCTGGCGCGGAAATTCCCTTGGCGGAAGGCGGCGCGTTGACGGTCACCTTCAGCGCCGGGGTCGCCGTCTGGCGCAACGGCGTCGATGAGGACGCGCTGCTGCGCGAGGTCGACCGGGCGCTTTATCGCGCCAAGGCCGCCGGCCGCAACCGGGTGCTGGCGGACGACGGGGTGGCGGCGGTTTGAGGGCTGTCCGTTAACGAGATAATAGAAATTTCTTTTTACCTCCTCTGTTCCACTTTTTCATAGTTAATAAAGGCAGCAGATTAAAATAATTAGTGATTTATTAATTTATCGTCCAAGTTCATCAATAAATTTTTCGGAAAGCTCTTCAATCTTTGCAAAATCCGACAGTAAATGAGCATGAAAAATAACTATTCTAGACCCCTCATTTATAGAATGGGCCATCCACGGACGAAATATAGCGTATTTTTGTTGCATTAAATTAGCGTTATTATATTGATAAAAATCACAAGATTTCAATGTCATGTTTTTTGCTCTTCCAAATTGGAATACTCCTCATTATTGCATGAATCAACAGCATAAGGAGGAATATATAGTGGAATTCTATGCGCTAGTGTATCGCGAAAATCTTTTATATGATTCATCCAGTCTTTACGTTCCCTGATATGCGATTGAAATATATCAGAAAATGAATCTAGGATAGGGCCTCTGTGAAGCGCAACATTTTGAGGCCTAACATTATGATTCATAATATTTTTGATGTATTTTTCATAGAACCAAATCCATGCTAGATTGTCGATGGCGCCATATAAATTAAAGATAAAGGTCTGGATTCCCATCGTTGCATTGAGAATTGATTCTCTGGATGGCAGTTCACATATGTTTGGCGGAATTACATCGAATACATGATTTATGCAGAAAGCTAGCATTTCGAGTCTTCTGCAGAATCCATTAAAGGAATACTCTCTGGCCTGTTGATTATGAAAATTCCATGAAAGATATTTACAGCGTAAATTAAATTCACGATCTTTAATGGACTTATATTATTCCATCATCATCTCAACATCATTCTCACAAAAATAATTTTTCATCTATCAATCCTTTCTTACGCTCACAACATATGCCCCGGTTTCCAAAGGCCGCCGGCCTTTGGCGGGGGTTTTGGGGGCGGCGCCCCCAAGAAAACCTCCCAACAAAAAACGGCCGGAGCGTGAAGCCCCGGCCGTCGGCAGTCAAATCACCCAGGATGGTTGGGCGTCAGCTGCAACCCGTCGTCGACCCGCAGGTGTCGCACTTCAAACACGTCCCGTTGCGCACCAAGGTCATGTTGCCGCATTCGCCGCACGGGTCGCCTTCGTAACCGCGGGCGCGGGCCTCGCGCACCCGTTCCTTCTTATCGACGCCGGCCGAAGCGGCAGATCGGAAGAGCGTCGTGTAGGGAAAGAGTGTAGATCTCGGTG
>CALGOL010000209.1 GCA_937960755.1 uncultured Azospirillum sp. | reverse complement strand
CCTGTTAGGCTTTACGGCGCTGCGTTATCTCGGCGGCCTGGAGCGGGCCGACGCCGCCGCCACCGCGGCGCATTACGGCTCGGTCAGCGTCGCCACCTTCGCCGTCGGGGCCAATTGGCTGGCCAGCCGCGGGATCGCTTTTGAACCGCAGCTTGCGATTTTCCTGACGGTGATGGAGGTGCCGGCGATCTTGACCGGCATCGTGCTGGCGCGCGGCGTCAGCCGCGAGATGAACTGGCGCGGCTTGGCGCATGAAGCTTTTCTCGGCAAGGGCGTCACCTTGCTGCTGGGCGGCATGGCGGTGGGCTGGATCGCCGGACCGGAGGGGCTGGCGCCGATCAAGGGGCTGTTTTACGACCTGTTCAAGGGCGCTTTGGCGTTGTTCTTGCTGGAAATGGGGCTGATCGTGGCTCAGCAGGCCGGCGAATTGCGCCGCCGCGGCGCCTTCATTGTGATTTTCGGTCTGGCGACCCCGCCGCTTTCCGCCTTGCTGGGCTTGGCGTGCGCTTGGATCATGGGCTTGTCGGCCGGCGGCGCCGCGCTGCTGGCGACGCTGGCGGCCAGCGCGTCTTACATCGCGGTGCCCGCCACCATGCGTCTGGCGGTGCCAGAAGCCAATCCCGGCCTGTCGCTGGCGGCGGTGCTGGGGGTGACCTTCCCGTTTAACATTTTGGTCGGCATTCCGCTTTACTACTGGCTGGCGTCAAAACTTACCGGAGCGGGCGGATGACCGTCGCAAGCGAAAAACGAACCCTGCTGACCATCGTCACCGAAACAGTGCTGGAGGACGCGCTGTTACGGGATTTGGAGAAGCTGGGGGTGCGCGGCTATACGGTGTGCGACGCCCGCGGCCGCGGCAATCGCGGCGTGCGCAACGGCCGTTATGAAGAAGCGGCGAACATCCGCATCGAAATCATCTGCCCGCGCGCGCTCGCCGATCAGGTGGTCGCGCATATCCAAGCGCAGTACTACGCCAATTACGCCATGGTGGCGTACTTGCACGAAGTCGACGTGCTGCGGCCGGAGAAGTTCTAGCCCCCTCCGCCCCCGTCCCTATGGTCAGGCGGCCGACTGCTGCACCAAGCGATAATAGCCGGCGTCGGCGAGGATGAGACAGCTCAGCGTCTTCACGTCGCCCTCGTCTTCGGTGCTGACCACGCGGGCGTGCGGGATGCCCAAAAGGCTGACCGTTCCCTTCACCCGCCACGTCCGGGCGCTGGACGATCCGACCGTCTGGTAAACCTGCCCGACCTGAATCTGATTTTTGCTCATGACGCCATCCAGTCCCAAAAGGCGCGCCGCCTGCACGGGCCAACGCTAATTCTAGTAGCAATTAACATAAACGCGACTCGGCGAGTCTGGCAACGGATCGGGAACAATTCCCAGAAGCCCGCGCCCTGAACCATGAAAATTGCCGACAATTAGGGAAAAATGCTTAAGGCTGCGTCGCAGAAGGCGCAGCGGTGATCGGCGACGCTGTCGACGCGGGCGGGCTGCGCGTCGGCGAAACGCCATGGGGGGAAAAGCCGGGCGGCGAAAAGCTGGGAGGCGGCGCGCTGTGGTCGGTCAACCAATCCAAAATGCCGTTGGGGTCTTCCGCCAGCGGGGTCTGTAGCGGCTCGCCCACCACCGCCGCCCGCGCATCGGCTGCCATACGCTGCGCGGCCGGGTGATGCGTCGCCAGATTGCCAGCGAAGTACCAAGCGAACCAGACAGCGAAATCGTCAACCGCGAACATGGGCGCTCCTCGCCGACCCCGGCGCTCGAAACCGTTTCAACAGCCGGACTTCGCCAGCGGCTCCAGTTTTTCCAACACCGCGTCGATAACGAAATCGCCGTAATCGATGCGCATGCCTTCCGCCACGCCATTCCCCATCAACCGAACCGTCATTTCATAATCCGGCTGCGCGGCGTCGCCGCCCAACGGAAAAAACGCCATGCGCACCGGCCAGACCTTGCCGCCGGAGAGCAACGGCGACGACAGCTTGGTTCCCGCCGCGGCTTGCTTGGCGATAACCGCCGACACCTGCGCCGCGCCGTCCTCATCGGCGCCGTCGAACACCACTTCAGAATAAAAGCGTTCCCCCGCCGCCGCCTTTTGCAACAGCGCGATGGTGTGGGCGGACGGGAACAGCGCGCCGGCCGGCAGCGTTTCCTTGCGCGGCTCCGGCTTGACGTAAACCACCTCGCCCGCCGCCCCCGGCTTGTCGATGCGGGCGTCGCCGCGCACCTCCTCGTCGGTTTCGCCGTTCACCACTTTGCGCACGTTGAAACGATAGCGGCCGCCGTCCTTGGCTTCCCAGGTGGCGTAGCTGGTGGTCATCTCGTCGGCGGCGCCTTCAGCGTAAATAAAATTGAGCTGAAAGCGCTGTTCGGTGGTCCAGCCGTCGCAAGCGTCGCCCCATTCAAACGACATGGCGCCCTTGACGTCGGCGATCTGCGAACTGCTGCGCGCCGAATGCAGCGACAACTTGTAAGCCGCGCGATGGGGCGCGATG
>CALGOL010000208.1 GCA_937960755.1 uncultured Azospirillum sp. | reverse complement strand
TCGGTCGCGCCCGCCGACGTCGTGTGGCGTTTCGCCGGCGTGCGGGCGCTGTTCGACGACGGCTCGGCGGCGGCGCAAGAGGTCGGGCGCGATCATGTGCTGGCGTTGGAGGCCCCAACGGACGGCGCGCCCTTGTTGACGATTTACGGCGGCAAGCTGACGGCGCATCGCCGGGTGGCGGAAAGCGTGCTGGAAAAGCTGGGGCCGTATCTGCCGGCGGCGGCTGTCGGCCGGGGGCCATGGACCGCGGCGGCGCCCCTGCCGGGCGGCGATTTTCCGCTCGACGGCTTGCCGGAGGTTGTCGGCGTTTTACGCCGTCGCTACGCCTTCTTGCCGGAAGCCTTGGCGCGGCGGCTGGCGCGGGCTTATGGGACGCGGGCGGGGCTGATTATCGGCGACGCGCGGCGGCTCGACGATCTGGGGCGGGATTTCGGCGCCGGCTTGACCGAGGCGGAAGTCGAGTATCTGTGTCGGGCGGAATGGGCGCGCGCGGCGTCCGATATTCTGTGGCGACGCAGCAAGCTGGGGTTGCGGCTGTCGGCGGCGCAAAGCGCAGGACTGGCGGATTTCATTGGTCGGGCGTAAGGCGACAACCAGGGTTGCGCCTCGTCGGCGTCATACCTGGGCGCCGGGGCCGGAACTGCGGAACTGGTAGCCGATGGTCAGGATGACGCCGGCTTCGTCGGCGGACAGGGTTTTTTCCGATTCCCGCGGGATGGGAATTTTTTGCTTGCGGCAGAAATAGAGCAGCACCATCAGCACGCGGGCGGACGGGAAGGCCACCTCGCGCATTTTCGACGCGCCGGCCTGTTGCAGCATCACCATGACGCCGCCGCCGGGCTGCGGCTTGACCGAGGCGATGACGCCATGGGGCAGATCTTTTTGATTGGGCGCGACCTGATACCAGCGGAAGGCGTCCTTGAGCGCGGCTTCGGTGAACGTCAGCTCCCGTAACTCGTAGATCATCAGGTCCTCAAATCGCCGCTTGCTGCTGATCGCTTACTCCCGTCCATTCGGCTATACGCCGTTTCGTGTCTTAATCGCAATATCGCCGCTGTCGCAGACAGGTAAGACGGGAAGGCGCGGCGGAAAACAATGTCGCCGCGGCAGCCGGGCGGCCTATTCTCTCGTTACGCGGAACAAGGCTGGTCGCGCGGGCGGTTATCGGGGGAGGGGGCGGCAATCATGACGTTGACGGTCGGGGATGACGGCGAAGCGACGGCGCGCCGCTTTCGCGAAATCCTGATGTGGCCGGTGCAACTTGCGCCGTTGCGCCGCGATGCGCAAATCCAGCGCCACTGGGAGCGGCTGGGCGGCGACGACTGCCCGTGGCGCGAGGTGGCGGACGAATTCACCGCCGACCCCAAGGACTTCAAGGAGCGGCACTATCTTGAGTTGACCGCTTTTCTGCCCCATGTGCAGCGCTTTCTTTACGGCGAAAGCCGGGCCGGCGGTTATGGCGGTTCGCCGATCAAGGTGTTTCGCCGCGCCGACGTCGCCGGAGCGCGGGTGACGCTGTCGGACGGCTGGGTGTGCGATCTCAAGGTGATCCACGTCGATTTGTATTTTTTCTTCGACATTGACGTCGCCATTCTGGTGGTGGAGGTGGCGGCGGAAAACCTGCCGCTGTCCCGCGCGCTGGAGCTGATCTATCGCTTCGGCCGCGCCTATCCGTCGTTTTGGAACGCCGACGGCTCGGCCGGGCAATGCGCGAAGCGGGTGGAATGGTTGGACGCCGCCGGGCGGACGTTGGCGGAATCCGACGCCGACGATAAAACCAAGTTTCTTGAGTTCGTTTGCCGCCGCCGCGCGCCCTGCGTCGCCGAGCATTGGGCGTTTTTGCTGCGGCCGCTGGCGCTGGATCATGCCGACGAGCCGGGCGAAGTGCGTTACCGCGTGCTGGAGCATCAGCGCATGCCATTATTGGCGTGGTTGGCGCTGGACGACCCGGATCGATTGACGCGGGCGGAATGGGTGCGGCTGGCCTTCGCCGCCGGACCAGCGCCGAAGACCGGCGCGCGCGACGCCGCGCCCTATTCCGACGCCTTTTTGCAAGATTTTGAGCGACGGCATTGCTACGACCGCTATTGGGGGGCGGCGCCGGCCAGCGGCCTGACCTCCTGCCGCATCACCTGCGACCGCCACGGCGTGACGCTGACCGGCCGCGACGACGATCCGTTCTTCACTGACGCCGAAACCGGCATGCTCAGCCGTTTTCGTCACGAGTTCTTTCTGGCGGCGCTGATCGCCTACTTCCAGCGCGCCGCTTTGCTGATGGTGTCGGATCGCTTGGTGGCGGCGGTGGGGGAACTGGACATCGCCGATACGGAATCCGTCAAAAATTTCAAACGCTCGACCCGGCAGATGTTTGAAATTTTTCTGCGCTTCACCCATCGCTCGTGGTTCGCCGAAGTCTCCAACCAGGGGCCGACCCGTGATCTGTTCCGCATGCTGTCGGAAAGGCTCGACACGGCGCGGCTCTATCACGAGGTGCGGGAGGAGGTGCAGGACATGGCGGGCTACATCGACGCCGACGGCCTGCGCCGGCAGGCCAATTCGGTGATCCGGCTGACCGTGGTGACGGTGGTGGGGATGATCGGCACGCTCGCCACCGGCTTTTTGGGCATGAACCTGATCGCCGCCGCTGAGGAGCCGCTGGGGGTCCGCATCGCGATGTTCTTCGCCGCGCTTATCCCAGTGATCGGTATAATCTTCTATTCTGTAAGGAAATCCAAACAGTTAGCTGAGTTTCTCGAGGCGCTGTCCGACAGCCGCCCGCACGGCCGTCGCGGCGTTGAATGAGGGGTCTGTCGAAAAAAGTTCATGGGGATCGAAAAAAACTGTTGCGCGG
>CALGOL010000207.1 GCA_937960755.1 uncultured Azospirillum sp. | reverse complement strand
TAGCCTAAACAAGCACCCTTCGCCCCCACCTTTCCCCCGCAAGGGGGAGGGGGGCAGAGAAGCTTAGTCGTTCTCGGCCTGCTTGCGCTTCAGCGCGGCGCCGAGGATGTCGCCCAGCGAGGCGCCCGAATCGGACGAACCGTATTCGGCCATCGCCTGCTTTTCTTCTTCCATCTCGCGCGCCTTGATCGACAAGGAGATGCGGCGCGAACCGCGATCCACCTGGGTGACCTTGGCGTCGACCTTTTCGCCAACGGCGAAACGGGTCGGCGATTGGTCGGCGCGGTCGCGGGCCAGATCAGACTTGCGGATGAAGCCGGTGTAGCCGTCGGCCAGCGACACTTCGATGCCGCCGTCGGTGACTTGCGTGACGGTGCAGGTGACGACGTCGCCCTTCTTCACGCCAGCGGCCGCGGTTTCGAACGGATCAGAGGAGAGCTGCTTGATGCCCAGGCTGATGCGCTCCTTGTCGATATCGACGTCGAGCACCTTCACCTTGACGCGGTCGCCCTTCTTGAACTCGGCGATGGCTTCTTCGCCCGACTTCGACCAATCGATGTCCGACATGTGGACCATGCCGTCGATGTCGCCCGGCAGACCGACAAACAGACCGAATTCGGTGATGTTCTTGATCTCGCCTTCCAGCTCGGCGCCCTGGCCGAACTTCTCCAGGAACGATTCCCACGGATTGTCCAGGCACTGCTTCAGGCCCAGGCTGATGCGGCGCTTGTTGGGATCGACGTCCAGGACCATGACTTCCACTTCCTGAGAGGTGGAGACGATCTTGCCCGGATGGACGTTCTTCTTGGTCCACGACATTTCGGAAACGTGAACCAGGCCTTCGATGCCCGGCTCCAGTTCGACGAACGCGCCGTAGTCGGTGATGTTGGTGACGCGGCCCTTGAAGCGGGTCGCCACCGGGTACTTGGCTTCGACGCCTTCCCACGGATCGGCTTCAAGCTGCTTCATGCCCAGGCTGATGCGCTGGGTCTCAGAGTTGAAGCGGATGACCTGCACAGTGACGGCCTGGCCGATTTGCAGGGCCTCCGACGGATGGTTGATGCGGCGCCACGCGATATCGGTGACGTGCAGCAGGCCGTCCACACCGCCCAGATCGACGAACGCGCCGTAATCGGTGATGTTCTTGACCACGCCTTGCAGAACCTGACCTTCCTTGAGGGAGGCCACCAGTTCCGAGCGGGCTTCGGCGCGGCTTTCTTCCAGCACGGCGCGACGCGACACCACGATGTTGCCGCGCGAGCGGTCCATCTTGAGGATCTGGAACGGCTGCGGCGTGCCGAGCAGCGGGGAGATGTCGCGCACCGGACGGATATCGACTTGGCTGCCCGGCAGGAACGCCACGGCGCCCGACAGATCGACGGTGAAACCGCCCTTGACGCGGCCGAAGATCACGCCGGTGACGCGGGACTGGTCGGTGAACGACTTTTCCAGCAGGGTCCAGGCTTCTTCGCGCTTGGCCTTTTCGCGCGACAGCACGGCTTCGCCGTTCTTGTCTTCCATGCGCTCAAGGTACACTTCAACGGTGTCGCCCGGCTTCAGTTCCGGCGCCTGACCGGCGGTGGCGAATTCCTTCAGCGCGACCCGACCTTCGGACTTCAGGCCGACGTCGATGGTCACAAAATCATTTTCGATCGCCAGAACGCGACCCTTGACCACCGTGCCTTCCAGGCTGTCGCTTGCGCCCAGGGATTCTTCCAAAAGGGCGGCAAAGCTTTCCTTATCACCGGTCATCGTCAATCCTTGTGCCATTTAAACTCTGTTTGTTGCGACAATAACGGCCGTCCCCTTAATCCAGCCCGCGGCAGACGGGGGGATTGGCGGACGCCCGCCGCGCCGGACCTCATGCCCGGCGGCTTAAAACGCAATCCATGGCGCGGACGCTTGCAAAACGAAAATAGCGAACGCTAAAAGCCGCCCCACCGCCTTGGGATGTCTCCCAAGACCTGTGCGCCCTTCACGCTTCGCCGGAAACGTTTGTCTATTCCGTACCGGATTGGCCGGGTTTATACGCCCCTGCGGCGCGACGCGCAACCGACATTCGCCGTTCAAACTGGGAAGACGACGCTTACTCCAACGGCTCGACGTCCACCTCCACCGCCAGTCCGTGGCCGGTCGAGCCGTGAATGACGCCGCGCAACGGGCTGACGTCGTCGAAATCGCGGCCCCAGGCGACGGTGATGAAGTCTTGGTCGGCGGCGCGGGCGTTGGTCGGGCAAAGATCAAGCCAGCGCCCGGAGCCGCAGTAAACCGATCCCCAAGCGTGGCTGACGTCGGCGCCGATCAGACGCGGTTTGCCGGGGGGCGGCAAAGTGCGCAAGTAGCCCGACACGTAACGCGCCGGCAAGCGCAGCGACCGCAGACAACCCACCAGCAAATGCGCAAAATCCTGACAAACGCCGCGGCGATTCGTCATCACCTCGCTGAGCGGCGTCGACACGGTGGTCGCTGTCGGGTCAAAGGTGAAATCGGCGTGTATCCGCAAGGTCAAGTCCATCGCCGCGGCGGCGACGGGGCGGCCGGCGGCGAAGGAGGGCGCGGCGTAATCCGCCAGTTCCGCGTCGGCCTGCACCAACACGCTGTCGAAGGCGAATTGCATGATTTCGCCGCATTGGTCGGTTCCGCCGAAATCATGCGGGCCGATGGTGAGTTCTTCCCAAGACGGGGTCGCGTCGAGATCGAACGCCGGGGCGGCCGACACCTCAATTTCGCTTTCGGCGGTGAAGACCACCTCGCGGTGCGGCTCCTGCACGGCGATGTAGGTCAGCGGGTTGCCGAAATAATCGATCAGGTCCGAACGTACGGCCGGCGTGGGCGACACCGTCAACACCGCCCGTCGGCAGCGCTGCAAGGGATGGCTGCGCGCCACCAGATGCGCCATGTGATGCGACACCGGCACATCTTCGCCATAGGTGTAGCGGGTGACGTGGCGACAACGGTAGCGACGGGGCGTCGCGTCTGGCGCGGCGAGGGGAGCCGCGGGGAGAGGGCGCGCGGGGAGGGTGGGCGCGGC
>CALGOL010000206.1 GCA_937960755.1 uncultured Azospirillum sp. | reverse complement strand
GCTCAGCGCCACCAGGGGCGCGGCGGCGCCCGGCCGGGCCTCCCCCAACCAGTCCAACAGGTTGCGGGTGTTGCGCAGCCCCGCTAAATCCGTCGGCGTCGCCAGCACCACCTCATCCGCCCAGCGCAACGCGGATTGCGTCGCCGTGGTCCAGACATGGGGCAGATCAAGGGCGGTGAATTTATAGTTCGCCCGGATCGCCTCCAGCACCGTTTCCAGCCGCGCCGCGTCAAGGGTGGAAACGGCGTCAAGCGCGGCGGGGGCGGCGAACAGCGCCAATCGGTCGTCGATGCGCGCGGCGAAGCGAGCGAGCAAGGCGGCGTCCACCGTCTCCAGTTCCGCCAGCAGATTGCGCAGGCCGCCCGCGGGCTCCAGACTGAAGTCTATGTCGGCGGAACCGAAGGGGAAATCCAGATCCACCACCGCCGCGTCGACGTCCGGCGTCCGCGACAGCAGCCACGCGATATTATGCGCCAAGGCAGATGCGCCCGCCCCGCCCTTGGCGGCGAAAAACGCCACGGCGCGGCCGGTTTGCGCCGCCGCCGCGCCGCTCGCCGCTTCCAGTAGAGCTTGCGCCAAACCGCCGGCGTCAAAGGGTGCTGCGATGTAGTCGGCGACGCCGCGGCGCGCAAGTTGTCTGAATAGCGCCACATCGTTGACAGCGCCCAGCAGCACCAGGGCGGTGTCTGGGCCGCTCACCTCCGCCAGCGCATCCACCGCCGCCAATACCGCAGCGGCGTCAACATCGGTTGATTCGATCACCAGCAAAGCGGGGGAGGGCGTGTGGGCGTAAAGCGCCGCCGCCGCCGCCAGCCCGCCGGAGCGCGTCTGCGCGGCCAGCTTGGAAAGCCGCCGATCGGTTAGCGCCGCGGTTAAAGCGGCTTGCGCTTCAGCGCTTTCCACAAAGCAGTGCGCCGCCGTTCGTTGCATGGGCCTCGCCCGCTCCTTCGTCTAGTTGCCGGCGCCCAGAATGCGGCTGATGAAAGCGACGCTGCTGCCGTTGTCGTCTTGCGTAGATTGCGCTCCCGTCGTTTTGCCTTTACGCCAATTCTCAATCACCAGCGTGCGGCGCTGAGCGAAGGGCGCGCCCGACGCCTGGGCGGGAACCACGAGGTCGGACGGGTTGGCGACCATGGCCGCAAGATTGCGCCGGGTGGCGCAGCCCAGCACGCCGGAGCGGTTATTCTTATCGCTGTCCAGACCCGCCGCCTCCATGCCGCAGTCGGGCTGAACGGCGGTGAGTTTTTCAAACGCCAGATAAGCCGCGGCGGGATCATGGGTCGGCGCGGCGAGCCGCAGATTGCCGGCGTCCGCTCCGGCGGCGCGAGCGGCCAAACGCACGTCGGCCAACAGCGCCCCCTCTTGCCGTTTCGC
>CALGOL010000205.1 GCA_937960755.1 uncultured Azospirillum sp. | reverse complement strand
GGCGGCGGAAGATTTCTTCACCGGCATGTTTGAAACCGCGCTGGCGCCGGGCGAGCTGGTGGTTTCGGTGGTTTTTGCGTTGGCGCGCCGGGCGGCCTACGCCAAGTTTCCCAATCCCGCCAGCCGCTACGCCGTCGCCGGGGTGTTCGTCGCCCAAGGCGCGGACGGCGCGGCGCGGGTCGCCGTCACCGGGGCGGGACCTTGCGTATTTCGTTTGCCGGCGTTTGAGGCGGCTTTGACGGCCGATTTTTCCGCGGCGGCGCTGGACGGGCTGACGGTGGACGCCGATGGTTTGAACGACGATTTGCATGCCGACGCGGCCTATCGCGCCCATCTGACCGGCGTTATGGCGCGCAGGGCGGTTGCGGCGTGCGCCGATCAACAATAATGGGCGACAAGCGAAGCGCAGAGGTATAGGCTAGCAGCCCTCGCGTCGGTTGAACGGCGCGGGGTAAAATATTATTGCGTGTAAATGAAGGTGTTGATGCGATGACGCAGCGTTGGAGCCCCGACAGCTGGCTGTCCAAGCCGGCCAAGCAACTTCCCGTTTACCCCGACCAAGCCAAGGTCGATGCGGTGCGCGAACGTTTGTCGAGCTATCCGCCGCTGGTTTTTGCGGGCGAGGCGCGGCGGCTGAAAGCGTCGTTGGCCGATGCGGTGGAAGGCAAGGCGTTTCTGCTGCAAGGCGGCGACTGCGCCGAAAGCTTCGCCGAATTTCACCCCAACACCATCCGCGACACTTTCCGCGTGCTGCTGCAAATGGCGGTGGTGCTGACCTTCGGCGCCGCCATTCCGGTGATTAAGGTCGGCCGCATGGCCGGGCAGTTCGCCAAGCCGCGCTCGAATGACTCGGAAGTGGTGGACGGCGTCGAACTGCCGATCTACCGCGGCGACATCGTCAACGGCTTCGACGCCGATCTGGCGGCGCGCGTCCCCGATCCTGAACGGATGATGCAGGCCTACACCCAGGCCGCTTCGACCTTGAACCTGCTGCGCGCCTTCGCGCAAGGCGGCTACGCCGACCTGCACAAGGTGCATCAGTGGACGCTGAGCTTCGTTGAAAGCTCGCCGGCCGGCGAGCGCATGCGCGATCTGGCGCAGCGCCTCGACGAGTCGCTGGCGTTCATGGCGGCTTGCGGCATCACCGGCGACACCACGCCGCAACTGCGCGAAACCGACTTCTTCACCAGCCATGAAGCGCTGCTGCTGCCGTTTGAGCAGGCGTTGACCCGCGTCGACAGCACCACCGGCGATTGGTACGACGTTTCGGCCCACATGCTGTGGATCGGCGACCGCACCCGCCAGCCCGACGGCGCCCATGTCGAATTTTTGCGTGGCGTCGGCAATCCGTTGGGACTTAAGTGCGGTCCGACCACTGACCCGGACGAGTTGATCCGCCTGATCGACATCCTCAACCCGCGCAACGAGCCGGGCCGGCTGACGTTGATTGTCCGCATGGGCTCCGACAAGGTGGCGGACAAGTTCCCGCCGCTGCTGCGTCGGGTTACGGCGGAAGGCCGCAAGGTGGTGTGGTCGTGCGACCCGATGCACGGCAACACCATCAAAGCGTCCAACGGCTACAAGACCCGGCCGTTCGAGCGGGTGTTGGCGGAAACCAAGACCTTCTTCCAGGTGCATCAGGCGGAAGGCACCCACGCCGGCGGCGTGCATTTCGAACTGACTGGGCTGGACGTCACCGAATGCACCGGCGGCGCCCAGGCGATCACCGATCATAAGCTGGCGCTGCGCTATCACACCGCTTGCGACCCGCGGCTCAACGCCAGCCAGTCGCTGGAACTGGCGTTCTTGCTGGCCGAACAGTTGAAGGCGCAGCGCGACGAAAAGGCGGCGGCGTTGCGGGCGGCGGCGGAATAATCCGTAGAACGCCGACCAATTAAAAAGGCCGGAACCTTGGTTCCGGCCTTTTTTGCGTTTAGGCGACGATAGCGATTAGAAATCGTCGAATCGGTCGCCGATGGCGCCGGCGCCCTGATTGGGCGGGAACGGGCTGGGGGGGGAACCGCCCTGCATGCCGACGCCGGTCTGACCGGGTTCACGGCTGTGACCATGATGAACGCGGGCGATAGCCGGGGCGAGATCGTTTAATTCGACAAAGTTATCGGCCTGACGGCGCAACTCGTCCGCCACCATCGGCGGCTGTGAACGGACGGTGGAAACAACGGTGACCCGCACGCCTTTGCGCTGCACGGCCTCCACCAGACGCCGAAAATCGCCGTCGCCGGAGAACAACAGGATGTGATCGACGCACTCGGCCATCTCCATCACGTCGATGGCGAGCTCGATATCCATGTTGCCTTTGATTTTACGGCGGCCGGAGGCGTCGGTGAACTCCTTGGTGGGTTTAGTGACCATGGTGTAACCGTTATAGTCCAGCCAGTCCACCAAGGGACGTATCGGCGAATACTCCTGCTCTTCCATTAAGGCGGTATAATAAAACGAACGAATGAGCCGGCCTTCAGCCGCAAAACCTTCTCTCAATCTCTTGTAGTCAATATCAAATCCTAAGGCGCGTGCGGCGGCGTACAAATTCGCGCCGTCGATGAACATCGCAAGACGTTCTTCTTCGTAAAAGAGACTCGAGATTTCTTTGGAAAGGATGCTGTTCCGCTTCATCAAGATAATTCCTTACAACTGCAATGCAGTACGGGGGTTTGAAAAAATTTCACTGAGTTGGACGAATGCGCCACGTCATGGCGAATACGCATTTAACTTAGGATGCTGCGCCGCATAGGGCAAGTAGCGACTTTGGTTTTAATTCGCAGGTCTGCGCCGCATTGTCTTGCGCCTGGAGGGCCGCCCTTCGGCGTTCGCCGCCTTCTCTTCCTGTTGGCGAATATTTTTGTTCGCAAAAATGCGAACAAAAAGAGAAATCGCGCTTGCGATCCAGAACAAATTGCGTACATTAACGGTGTCGGCGGCGATGGCGGCGTCCGTGTCGGTCGTTTACGCCGCGCGCTGCGGGGGCGTTGATACCGTGCGGCGCTTGTGCTCTAACAAGGGGGGAAATCAATATGTCGTCAGCGTCGCTGCGTCTGGTCGAGAAGGACTCCATGGATAAGAACAAGGCTTTGGACGCCGCGCTTAGCCAGATTGAGCGCGCGTTCGGCAAGGGCTCCATCATGAAGTTGGGGGCCAAGGAAAAATTGGTGGAGACCGAAGTGGTGTCCACCGGTTCGCTGGGCCTTGACATCGCGCTTGGCATCGGCGGTTTGCCCCGCGGCCGCATTGTTGAAATTTACGGTCCGGAAAGTTCGGGCAAGACGACGTTGGCGCTGCACGCCATCGCCCAGGCGCAGAAGAATGGCGGAACATGCGCCTTTGTCGACGCCGAACACGCCCTTGACCCGTCTTACGCCCGCAAACTCGGCGTCAATATCGACGAATTGCTGATCTCCCAGCCGGACGCGGGCGAACAAGCGCTGGAAATCGCCGATACGCTGGTGCGGTCGGGCGCGATCGACGTGCTGGTGGTGGATTCGGTGGCGGCGCTCGTGCCGCGGGCGGAATTGGAAGGCGAGATGGGCGACAGCCATGTCGGCCTGCACGCCCGGTTGATGAGCCAGGCGCTGCGCAAGCTGACCGGTTCGATCTCCCGTTCCAACTGCCTCGTCATCTTCATCAACCAGATCCGTTTGAAGATCGGCGTCATGTTCGGCAACCCGGAAACCACCACCGGCGGCAACGCGCTGAAGTTTTACGCCTCGGTTCGGCTCGACATCCGCCGCATCGGCGCCATCAAAGACCGCGACGCCGTGGTCGGCAACCAGACCCGCGTCAAGGTGGTGAAGAACAAGATGGCGCCGCCGTTCCGCGTCGTCGAATTTGACATCATGTACGGCGAAGGCGTGTCCAAGGTCGGCGAACTGCTGGATTTGGGCGTTCAGGCCGGCGTGGTGGAAAAATCCGGCGCATGGTTTTCCTGCGACGGCACCCGCATCGGCCAGGGCCGCGAAAACGCCAAGCAGTTCTTGCGCAACAACCCGGAAATGGCCAAAGCGGTGGAAGACCGCATTCGCGGCAACGCCGGCTTGGTCGCCGACGCCATGATGGGCGCGCCGGAAAGCGACGCCGACGCCGCGTCGCCCGAGTAAACCGCCGTCGCCCGAGCATATGGCGACCGGTTGACGTTCAGAAAAAAATAAGCCGGGCGTTCCTATCGGATCGTCCGGTTTTTTATCGCCGAAATTTTTTAAAAAAGAGCGGGGGCCGGTTGGAAAAGAGGGGCGCCGCGCGGCGACGCCCCTTGTAGTTTTGGCCCCACCAGGAGGTGGTCTACAACCCGGCTTAGAACAGCCGGAGAATGGCCTGCTGCGACTGGTTCGCCAGCGACAGGGCGATGGTGCCGAGCTGCTGACGGGTTTGCAGCATGAGCAACGACGCGCCTTCTTCGTTCTGGTCGGCCAGGGTCAGCTTGTTGGCGCCTTCAGTCAGAACGTCTGAGAACTCCTTGGTGAAACTCTCTCGCGTGGTGATGATGTTGAGGTTGGTTGACAGGTTCTGCGACGCCGACCGCAGGTAGGACTTCGCATAATCGATCTGCGCCACCGCGGTGTCGATGTCGGAACGGTCCACCCAGTTGTTCTGGGCGTAGTCGATCCGCATGCCCTGGCCGCTGGTGGTCAGGTTTTGCGCCGCCACTTTCAGCGCGTTGGTGTTGCGTTCGTTAAACTGAACGCTGAGATCGTTGGCGGTGTTGCTCTGGGTCACTTGCTGCGTGACGATGTTCGCCGAAGCGCTGCTCGCAGCGCCTTCCTTGATGGTCTTTTGGTCAACTTCCAGACGCACCGTGCCGGTGTCGAAGCTGAAAGCTTGTTCGCCGTTCGCCAGCTTGCCTTCGCCGCGCAGGTTCATGCCGTCGCGGGTGATCGTGGTGCCTTGCAGGTTGGTGACGCTGACCTGAATGTCGGTCTTCTTTTCGATGATCGAGGCGCCGTTGCCGTCGTTAGCCGCGTCTTCCATCAGCTTGCGGTCAACGGTGAAAGAAACCACCGTGCCGGATGCGAAGCTTTCCGAAATCTTCTTCGACAGCGCGTTGGTGGTGGTGGCCGAAATGGTCATTTCGCGAGCGGTGCCGTTGCTCGGCGATTTGCCGGTGATCGTAATGGTGTCGGTGGCGACGCTGACCGTCGCCACGTCGAAGCTGGTGCCGGACAACCGGCCGCTGGGGCTGGTGACCGCATTGCTGATCGACGCTTGCAACTGCGCGGCGACATTGTCCGTCGCCGTCTGACCCGTCGCCACGTCGCCGGACGTCGCGATGTACTTGAACTGCTGGCCTTCGACCGTCACGGTGAAGATGTCGCCTTCTTCGATCGTGCCGGAGATTTCAATCTCCGAAACCTGCTGCGCCGTCGCGCTCGCCGCCGTCGTCAGCTTGGCTTCCGCCGACTGGGTGTTGTCGAAGTAGGTGATGGTGCGGGATTCTTCGCCGTCGGAGACGATGAAGGACCGCAGCCGGCCTTCCGCGCCGCGCACTTCGACGCTGACGTCGGAGAAGTTGCCGTTGGTGGCGGACATGGTGCCGGAAATCTTCAGGCCAACCAAGCCATGCGCGGTTTCAGCGTCGGCGATGTCGCCGCTTTCGCCTTCGATCGAGCCGTCGCCGCTCACGCGGATGGAATAGGTGTCGGCCGATACGACGTTGGTGACGCGGGCGTTGCCCAAACCGGCCAGCGTATTCACCTTGCCGCGGGAGTCTGAGGTGGAGTCGAGGCGGCGTCCGTTGCCGGCCAGCAGGTTCTTGCCGGCGTAGCCGCTGTCGCCGGCGATCTTGTCGATCTGCGACTTCAGCGTGTTGAACTGATCCGCCAGCGCCTTGCGGGTCGCCACGGAGGCGGCGTCGTCGCCCAGAGCGGAGTAAGCGGAAGTGGTCAGACCGCGAGCCTGTTCGATCAGGCTTTCAATCGCGGTCACGCCTTTGTCGGCGGCTTTAATGGTGGAGATGGCCTGGCCCATCGAGTCCTTCAGCGAGGACAAGTCGCCGGCGCGCTGATTGAGGCTCTTGGCCGCGAAGAACGCGGTCGGACCGTCAAGCGCCGAATTGATCTTGTTGCCGGTGGACAGAATGTTCTGTTTCTGCGCGATCTTTGCGTCGGTGTTCTGCAGGGTCAGCAGGTTGGCGCGCATTGAAGCGGTGAGTTGGACGTCGTTGACAGCCATGACCTAGTCTCCTTCTGAGGCCGGCCCCGCGATTTGGACTTTGCCTTGCGGGGCATCTTTGATGCGTTCGCCCCTCTCTTTTCAAAGACCGTGCCAACTCGTCTAAAATGCCAAATATTCCTTTTAAGGGCTGATTCAGCCCGATTCCGCGTTTCCGCCAGTGCGAAGGGCGGCCGTGTTTGCCGGGCGGGGGCAATGTTTGCCGGGCGCTAACCGATTCTGACCGGTCAAAGATTCCGAGTTATCCACAGGAATGGGCGCCCTGGCTCGGCGATACTTGCAGCCCGCCAACGGCGGCACATTTCGTAAGGCGGCGTACTTAGGACGGAGGAAGGCATGCCGGAAGGCGGCGAGGCGGCGACGGTGCGGGTGGTCGGCGGCATTGGAAAGGTGTCGGCGGCGGCGTGGGACGCCTGCTTTGGCGATGACAATCCTTTTGTAAGTCATGCCTTTCTGTCGGCGCTGGAGCGGTCTGGCTCGGCGACGCCGGCCGCGGGCTGGGCGCCGGCGCATTTGACGGCGACAATCGACGGCCGTTTGGTTGGGGCGGCGCCGCTTTACGTCAAGTCGCATTCCTACGGCGAATACGTCTTTGACCATGCTTGGGCGGCGGCGTTCGAGCGGGCGGGCGGGCGCTATTATCCCAAGCTGCAAGTCTGCGTGCCGTTCACCCCGGTCCCGGGGCCTCGGCTGGCGGTCGCCCCCGGCGCGCCGCGGGAAACGGGCGGCTTGCTGGCGGAGGCGCTGGCTGGATTGGCGGAGGCCAACCGCTTTTCATCCGCCCATGTCACGTTCGCCGACGAAGCCGACATGGCGGCGTTGCTGGCCGCCGGTTGGCTGGAGCGGCGCGGCCTGCAATATCACTGGTTCAACCGCGGCTACGGCAGCTTTGACGACTTTCTGGCGGGTCTGTCGAGCCGTAAGCGCAAGCAAATTCGCCGAGAACGCCGCGAGGCGGCTGAATCGGGAATCATCGTGCGGGCGTTGACCGGCGCCGACCTGACGCCGGCGCATTGGGACGCTTTTCACCATTTATATATGCAGACCGCCGAACGGAAGTGGGGCGGCGGCTATCTCACCCGCAGCTTCTTCCGCCTGCTGGGCGAAACCATGGCCGATAAAGTGTTGTTGGTGATGTGCGAGGACCGCGGCGAATGGGTGGCCGGCGCGCTCAATCTGATCGGCCGCAATACGCTTTACGGGCGAAACTGGGGCGGAGACGGCGGCGTGCCATTTCTGCATTTCGAAGCCTGCTATTATCAGGCTATCGATTTCGCTATCGCCCGCGGCTTGTCGCGGGTCGAGGCGGGCGCGCAGGGAGAACACAAGCTGCAACGCGGGTATGAGCCGGTTCCAACCTTCAGCGCCCATTGGATTGTTGATCCCGGTCTGCGTCAGGCGATCGCCGACTTCCTGGCGGTCGAGCAAGCCGGGGTCGCGAAAGCCAAGGAGGAGTTGGCCCAACTGACGCCGTATCGTCGCGACGAACGATGATATTTGTCGAAAAATAATATACAAATAGTATCTAATAAAATGAGCTATATCTGTGGCGTTGATGATGTTAAGTTGGCGAAGCAAGGGGAAGGCCCTGGCTCGCAATAGTAACAGCGACTTTTTCGTGATCTTCTTTGGTAAGTGCTATCGCAATTGGATGCGGTGTCGCCGCTCAAGGTGTGGAAATGGCCGATGAGAAGCTGGTTTCTTTCCTAAAACAGGTAAGAGATCATCTTTTATATGTGAAGTCCCGACCCGGCGGCGTGCGTCTGCAGCTTCGCGGCGCTGACTTGTCGCATATGCAAATCAAGGGATTCAATCTGTCCTCCGCGGTGCTGCCGCAGTGCGATTTTTCCTCCAGCCATTTGGAGGAGGTGTCTTTCGCCATGTCCGACCTGTTCGGGGCGAATTTCTCCGGTGCGGCGTTGCCGGGGGCTAATTTTCAAAAGGCTGATTTGCGCGGCGTCAATTTTCTGAAGGCCAATCTGCGGCGCGCCGATTTTGAAGGGGCGGATTTGCGGCCGGGGCAAATCGTCAATGCGCCGGGCAAGGGGCAGGAGGTGAAAAACCGCTCGTCGCTGCAAGAGGCGCAGCTTGACGGCGCGTCGTTCAAGGGCGCGGATATGAGCCACGCCGACTTGACCAACGCCGCCGCCGCCGGCGGCAACTTTTCCGCCGCTAATTTGTTTTCGGCCAATCTGTCGGGGGCCGACCTCGGCGACGCGAATTTCAGCGGCGCCAAGCTGAAAAAGGCGGTGATTAACGGCGCCAATGTCGCTGGGGCGTGCTTTAAAAACGCCGATCTGCGCGAAGCCTTAATGCGCAACGTCGATTTGTCGGCCGCCGACGTTTCCGGCGCGAATTTGCAGGGCGCCGTTTTCTTGAAGGATCAAGGCAAGCTGCCGGCGGAAGTGCGGGAGATTCTGGCGGCGCATATCCAGTGGATCAACACCGGCGGCCGTAAGGGCGCGCGGGCGGATTTTTCCGGCAAGGACTTGACCGGCGTCGATCTGACCGCCAGCGATTTGTCGGGGGCGGTGTTCCGCGGCGCGCGCTTGGACGGCGCCAGCCTTTCCAACGCCTATTTGGCGCTGGCGGATTTTCGCGAGGCCAGCCTGCGTCAAGCCCGGCTGGATCAGGCGATCTTGTGCGGGGCCAATCTGGCCGGGGCCGACTTGTCGCAGGCTCAGGCCGCCGGGGTGGATTTGGGGCCCATCGACCTGCGCCGCCCCGACGGCGCGCCCACCGGCAAGAAATGGCCCGCCGACCTGTCGGGGGCGAAGCTGGAAGGCGCCGACCTGCGCGCCGGCTATGTCAAGGCCATTCCCGGCGGCGGCAGCGAA
>CALGOL010000204.1 GCA_937960755.1 uncultured Azospirillum sp. | reverse complement strand
CCAAAGCGGCCGCGCCGCCGCGCGCCAGCAGGCCGCGCCGCCAAACCTGCGCGCCCACCACCGGAATGACGATGTAGAGGACCACCGACAGCAGCAGCGTGTCCCACGGCACGGTGATCGCCGCCACCCCAAGCAGCAGGCCGACCAAGGGCGCGAAAGCGAACACCATGATGATGTCGTTCAGCGCCACTTGGCTAAGGGTGTAGTGCGGCTCGCCGTCGCACAGGTTCGACCAAACGAACACCATGGCGGTGCAAGGCGCCGCCGCCAGCAGGATCAAGCCGGCGATGTAGGATGAGATCTGATCGGCCGGCAGCAAGGGGGCGAACAGCCCGCCGATGAACACCGTCCCCAGCAGCGCCATCGAGAACGGCTTGACCGCCCAGTTGATGAACAGCGTCACCGCGACGCCGCGCCAATGAGCCTTGACCTCATGCAGCGCCGCAAAGTCGATCTTCAGCAGCATCGGCACGATCATCGCCCAAATCAGCAGCGCGACCGGGATGTTTACCTTTGCGACCTCCACCGCCGCGACGGCGGCGAAGGCGCCGGGGAACAGGTGACCAAGGCCGACGCCGACGGCGATGCACAGGGCCACCCAAAGGCTTAAGTAACGTTCGAACAGGCTCACGACGCCGCTTGCTCCAGCTTGGTTTTGCCGATGGTGTTGAGCTTGCCTTGCAGCGACAGCTTATCGAGCCCTTGCAGACGCAAGCTGGTGAAAATCTTGATGCGGTTTTCCAGCTCGAAATAGGCGCGGCGGAACGCCATGGCGATCGACGAGTCGGAGCCTTGGGCTGCCGCCGGGTCTTCGATGCCCCAATGGGCGCTCATCGGCTGGCCGGGCCAAATCGGGCAAACCTCGTTAGCGGCGTTGTCGCAAACGGTGAAGACGAAATCGAGGGCCGGCGCGCCTTCAACCGCAAACTCGTCCCACGACTTGGAGCGCAGGTTGTCGGTCTTATAGTTGAGCGCGGTCAGGGTCTTCAGCGTCATCGGATGCACCTCGCCCTTAGGCTGGCTGCCGGCGCTATAGGCGACAAACCGACCGGCGCCCCAACGGTTCATGGCGGCTTCCGCCATGATCGAGCGCGCGCTGTTGCCGGTGCAGAGGAACAACACATTGTAGGGACGATGATTTTCGCTCATGGCCTTGCTCCGGTTGGTCGGGGCGTCCCCGCCCCGGCGAATGTCGCTGAGTTGCGCCAGAAGAGTGTCGAAAGCGGCCAAATCGGCCGCATAAATGATCGAGCGGCCGTCGCGCCGCTGCGTCGCCAGCCCGGCGTTGACGAGGTTGGAGAGGTGGAACGACATGGTGTTGGCCGGCGCGCCCAGCAGATCGGCCAGCGCCCCGGCGGATACGCCTTCCGGTCCGGCGGCGATCAGCAGCCGCATGACCTCCAGCCTGGTTTCCTGCGCCAGCGCGGCCAAAGCCGCCGTGGTTTTTTTCAACGCCCCGCCCCTCTTTCGCGTCTTCGCCCCGCTGACGAAAGGGAATTTGCCGCAGCGCGAGAAGGCGAGTCAATCGACATTTCCAGAAATATAGAAATATTCATCAAAGAGTCATGGAGAGATTTTCCGCCTTCGGCGCTCCCCTCATCCCAACCCTTCTCCCGCGAAGGGGAGAAGGGCTTTTCGCCGCGAAGCGCGCGTCACCCCCCCGCCTGCAAGAAAAACCGATAGGCCGGGTTGTCGGTCTCATCCCACGACGGATAGCCCAGCCGGTCGAGATAACGGCGGAACTTGCCGCGGTCCTTGGGCGGCACCTGCACCCCCGCCAGCACCCGGCCGTAATCGGCGCCGTGGTTGCGGTAATGGAACATGGTGATGCTCCAGTCCGGCGACATGTCGTTGAGGAATTTCAGCAAAGCCCCCGGCCGCTCCGGGAACTGGAAGCGGTGGACCAGTTCGTTCTCCAGCCCGGCGACGCAGCCGCCCACCATGTAGCGGACGTGAACCTTCGCCATTTCGTTATCGGACATGTCGACCACGCCGTAGCCTTCGGCGCGCAAGCCGTCGAACAGCTTCTGCTTGCCGTCGCCGCCCTCCCCCACCTCGACGCCGACGAAAATCCGCGCCTGCTTGGGATCGGAATAGCGATAATTGAACTCGGTCACCGCATGGCGCCCCAGCGCTTGAACGAAGCGGCGATACGCCCCCGGCTGCTCCGGTATGGTGACGGCGAAAAGCGCCTCCCGCCCTTCGCCGATCTGCGCCCGCTCGGCGACGTGGCGCAAGCGGTCGAAGTTCATGTTGGCGCCGCTGTTGACCGCCAGCAGCGCGCCCTTGCAGGAATCGGCGCCGCCCGTCCCCGCCCCGCCGCGCTCGACATAGCGCTTCAGCCCGGCCAGCCCCAAGGCCCCGGCCGGTTCGGAAACCGCGCGGGTGTCGTCAAACACGTCCTTGATCGCCGCGCAAATCTCGTCAGTGCTGACGGTTATCACTTCGTCCAGCAGGTTTTGGCAGATACGGAAGGTCTCAGTCCCCGCCTGGCGCACAGCGACGCCGTCGGCGAACGCCCCCACCTGATCCAAGGCCACCCGCTCGCCCGACGCGATGGCGGCGGCCATGCTGGCGGCGTCCTCCGGCTCGACGCCGATGATGCGGATGTCGGGACGCAGGAACTTGACGCAACTGGCGACGCCCGCCGCCAGACCGCCGCCGCCGATCTGCACGAAAATCGCTTCGATCGGGCCGGGGTGCTGGCGCAGAATCTCCAGCCCCACCGTGGCTTGTCCGGCGATAACGTCGGGATCGTCGTAAGGGTGGATGAAGGTCAGGCCCTTTTCCGCCTCCAGCGCGCGGGCGTGGGCGTAGGCTTCGTCGAAGGAGTCGCCGTGCAACACCACCTTGGCGCCGCGGCGCCGGACCGCCTGCACCTTGATGGCCGGCGCGGTGCGCGGCATGACGATCACCGCCTTGGTCCCCAGCTTTTCCGCCGCCATGGCGACGCCCTGGGCGTGGTTGCCGGCCGACGCGCAGATGACGCCGCGGCGCAACGCCTCCTCGTCCAGCCCGGCCATTTTGTTATAGGCGCCGCGCAGCTTGAAGGAGAACACCGGCTGCAAATCCTCCCGCTTCAGCCGGACGGCGCGGCCCAAACGTTCAGAGAGCCGCGGCATCGGATCGAGCGGGCTTTCAATAGCGACGTCGTAAACGCGGGAGGTGAGGATTCTACGGATATAGTCTTGCATCGCCGGGATCGCCGCTGAAAGGAGGTTACAGTCGCGTTTCAGCGGTGATAGCCGCTTTACCGGGCGCCCGCTGCAAAAAACCGCGCCGCGGCGTGTGCTGAAGCCTTGAATCCTCTGCCGTCACGGTCTATCGCTGTGCCTCGTTTTTCGCCATTCGGCCAATTGCGTTGAGGGAATGCGCCCCATGACCGCCATTATCGATATCGTCGCTCGTGAAATCCTCGACAGCCGCGGCAACCCGACGGTTGAAGTGGACGTCACGTTGGATTCGGGCGCCGCCGGCCGCGCCGCGGTGCCGTCGGGGGCCTCCACCGGCGCCCATGAAGCGGTCGAACTGCGCGACGGCGACAAGAGCCGTTACGGCGGCAAGGGCGTCTTGAAGGCGGTCGAAGCGGTCAACGGTGAAATCGCCGAAACCCTGATCGGCGAAGACGCCGCCAATCAGCGCGACATCGACCTGCAATTGATCGAGTTGGACGGCACGGTCAACAAGGCCCGCCTGGGCGCCAACGCCATCCTCGGCGTGTCGCTGGCGGTGGCCAAGGCTTCCGCCGCCGACGCCGGCCTGCCGCTTTATCGTTACGTTGGCGGAGCTTTCTCCACCCTGCTGCCGGTGCCGATGATGAACATCATCAACGGCGGCGCCCACGCCGACAACCCCATCGACATTCAAGAGTTCATGATTATGCCGGTGGGGGCCGAAACCGGGGCCGACGCCATCCGCATGGGCGCTGAAATCTTCCAGGCGCTGAAGAAGAAGCTGAAGGACGCCGGCCACAACACCAACGTCGGCGACGAAGGCGGCTTCGCCCCCAACATCGGCTCGACCGACGAAGCGCTGGGCTTCGTGATGAAGGCGATTGAAGCCGCCGGCTACAAGCCCGGCGACGACGTCATGCTGGCGCTCGACGCCGCCTCCACCGAATTCTTCAAGAACGGCCGTTACGAGCTGGCCGGCGAAGGCAAGTCGCTGACCCCGGATCAGATGGTGGCCTATTGGGCCGATCTGGTCGGCCGCTATCCGATCATCTCCATCGAAGACGGCATGTCGGAAGACGATTGGGACGGCTGGAAGGCGCTGACCGACGCCATCGGCAACAAGGTGCAGTTGGTCGGCGACGATTTGTTCGTCACCAACCCGGCCCGCCTGCGCGACGGCATTAAGAAGGGCGTCGCCAACTCGATTTTGGTGAAGGTCAACCAGATCGGCACCCTGTCGGAAACCCTGGAAGCCGTCGATATGGCGCACAAGGCCGGCTACACCGCCGTGCTGTCGCACCGTTCCGGCGAAACCGAAGACAGCACCATCGCCGATCTGGCGGTCGCCACCAACTGCGGCCAGATCAAGACCGGCTCGCTGTCGCGTTCGGACCGGTTGGCGAAGTACAACCAGTTGATCCGCATTGAAGAACAGCTCGGCAAAGCCGCCCGCTTCGCCGGCCGCGGCATCCTCAAGGGCTAAGCCGTTTTAAACCGCCAGCCGGGAGCCGTCGTCATGCGCCTGTTCGTCATCGCCGAAGCCCTTAACGCCAAGCTGATCGGCGACGGCGACATTGAAATCAGTCGCGTCGTCCATCCAGCCGACGTGCAAGGCGACGGCGATCTGGCGGCGGCGATGGAGCCTAAGCTGTTGCCGCTGCTGGCCGGCGGCAAGGCCAAGGCGGCGGTGCTGGCGGCGGGCGCAACCCCGCCGGAAGACGCCGGGTTGGCGGGGTGGATCGAGGTGGGACGGCCACGGCTGGCGATGGCCGGGCTGTCGCACCTTTACGAGCGCCCGGTGTGGGCCGAACCGGGGATTCATCCCACCGCTTGGGTGCATCCCGACGCCCAGTTGGGCGACGACGTTTCCATCGGCCCCTTCGTCATGGTCGGCCCCGGCGCCAAGCTGGGGGACGGCGTGGCGGTGCAGTCGCACGCCTCCATCGGCCGCGACGCGGTTGTCGGCGCCCGCAGCCTGATCCACGCCGGCGCCCGCATCGGCGAGCGGGTGGTGATGGGCGCTGGATGCGTTATTCAGCCCAACGCGGTGATCGGCGGCGACGGCTTCAGCTTCGTCACGCCGGAGCCGGGCTCGGTGGAGACCGCCAAGCGCACCGGCGTCATCGGCGCCACCAATCACACCATCTTGCGCATCAATTCGTTGGGATCAGTGGTGCTGGGGGACAATGTCGAAATCGGCGCCGGCGCCGCCATCGACCGCGGCACGCTGACCGACACCCGCATCGGTTCCGGCAC
The DNA here is from genome assembly GCA_937960755.1 of uncultured Azospirillum sp. Classification (GTDB taxonomy): domain Bacteria; phylum Pseudomonadota; class Alphaproteobacteria; order Azospirillales; family Azospirillaceae; genus Azospirillum. The sequence goes on along the minus strand of CALGOL010000204.1, from coordinate 3,579 downwards.
GAAGTTGGATAACTTGGTGCAGATCGGCCATAACGTGCAGGTTGGTGAAAACTGCATGCTGTGCGGCCAGGTCGGCATCGCCGGTTCAGCCGTCATCGGCGACCGGGTGGTGTTGGCGGGTCAGGTCGGCGTCGCCGATCATGTCAATATCGGTTCCGACGTGCTGATCGGCGCCTGTTCCGGCGTCGGCCACGATGTGCCGCCGCGCAGCATCGAAATCGGCTATCCCGCCATTCCGCGCAAGGATTTCTTTGAACAGGTTAAGAACCTGCGCCGCATGCGCCGGGTTTTCGACGACGTCGCCGCGATCAAGAAGCGTCTGGGCGACGAATAACGCCGCAAGGGCGCCGCGTCACGTCGGCCGCAGCCGGTAGCGCGGCAGCACGATTCGGGCGCGCGTGCCTTCGCCGGGAGCGCTGGTCAGGTCGAACCGCCCGCCGTGGGCTTCGACCAAGGCTTTGACCAGCGGCAACCCCAGACCGGCGCCTTCCTGCACCGGAACGCCCGCCTCGATCACCCGGCCGAACGGCGTCAAAACCAGCGCCATGTCTTCGGGCTTGATCCCGACGCCGTCGTCGCGCACTTCAATAAACACGTCGCCATTGTCGAACTGCCCCAAGCCGATGGCGATATTGCCGCCTTCGGGGGTGAATTTGACGGCGTTGCTCAACAGATTGACGATGATCTGGCGAATGCGGCGCACATCGGCGATGATCTGCGGCGGGCGCGGCGACGCTTCCACCGTGATCTTGATGTTCTTGTGCCGGGCGGGCAGCGCCAACATGCGCACCACATCGGCGGCGATGCGTTCCAGGTCGAGCGCCTCCTCCTCCAATGGCAGGCGGCCGGCCTCCAGCCGCGCCATATCGAGGATGTCGTTCACTAAATCCAGCAAATGCCGCCCGGCGGCGACGATGTCTTGCGCATAATCGCGGTAGGTGGGATGCCCCATCGGCCCTAACGTTTCCTGCGCCAAAAACTCTGAAAAGCCGACGATGGAATGCAGCGGCGTGCGCAATTCATGGCCCATGGTGGCGAGATAACGGCCGCGGGTGCGCACCGCTTCTTCCGCCCGCGCCTTGGCCATATGCAAGGCCTCCTCCAGCCCTTTGCGCTCCGTGACGTCCACCGCCATGAAGGCGACCCCGTCGACGCCGCCGTCCGCGGCGCGCAACGGGCCTTTGAAGGCGAGCCAGTTGCGCAATTCGCCATCGACCCCGGCGCCGTCCACTTCAAAAAAGCCGACCGGGCAGCCGGTGCGAATAATTTTCTCATCAATATCAGCAAGGTGATCGCTAAAATGCTCCCCAGCCAGATCACGCAAGCGCCGCCCGATCACCCGGTCGGCGGCGACGCCGAAATGCGCCGCCTGATAGGCGTTCATCAGCAGATAGCGGCCTTGGGCGTCACGGGCGCTAATCATCGCCGGCAGCGCGTTAATCAACCGGTTCGGCATTTCCGACGCCGGCAAGGCGACCAGTCGCACTCCCGGCGCGTTGTCTAACGCCAAATCAGTCAGCATAGCGTCGGCGGGAAAGTCAGGCCGCGCCCCTTCTTGCGGCGGTTCCGCCCAACCGACGGCGGCGCAAAACGCCTGATTGACCGCTAAAACCCGGCCGCCATCATCGACCGCAGCCAACGGCGACGGGCAGGCGGCGACCACGGCCCGCACCACCGATACTGCCGGCGATAAAGCCGATTCGGCGATGGACCTATCAGCGGCGTCAGCCAACATGCAATCTCCTAGGCGATAGAAATCGCTAATATGCCCCGACGATCACGCGCTTATTAGCAATGCGCAAAAAAAATCCATCGGGAAGGCAATATGATTATGCGACTTCGAAGAAAAACGTAAAGCCTAAAGGTACGATTATTTCTTTTGTGTAACGTATTCGAGTGCGTACCCGGCGTTGCGCCACGCCGTCACGCCGCCTTTCAGCACGGCGAGTTTGCGTAACCCAGCGGCCATCAAGATCGTCGCCGCCCGTTCGGCGCGTGGTCCGCTCTGACACACCAGCACGATTCCGGCGTCGGGACGGCCGGACATGACCTCTATCAATTCGCCGATGCGACTCGGCAGCGCCGGCAAGGGAATATTGACGGCGCCGGGCAGCGAGCCCGCCGCGACCTCGTTTTCATTGCGAACGTCCAGCACCACCACATCGCCGCCGGACTCCAGCCGCGCCTTGATTTCCCCCGCCGGCAGGCCGCGCCCCATGCCTAACCGGGCGCGCAGCCGCGGCCACGCCAAAGCGGCGAAGGCGGCGACAATCAGCAATATCGTTAACAGCTCGTCGCTCATATTCCGCTTCCGTTTGTTACGTCGCCTATTTGGCGCCGATGAAAGAGCAGTGAGGGAAGTTTAGAAAATCGTAGCGCCGAACCCGCAAAGCGCCGCGTCGCTCCATCCGCCAACAGACGGCGTAATGCGCCGTTTGGTCCAGCAGCCAATAGACGGCGGGCTGCGCCAAGAACCAGCCGATATAAGCCGCGGTGCGCGACAGGTACTCGGCGCCGGCTGGCGTATCGTTGTAATAGTTGAAACAAACGGTGATGTCGCGGGACGGGCCGCGGCCGCGCGGATCAATCAGCAAACCGACGTCATAACCCGTCATCTCCGCCGCCAAAACGCGCAAATCGGTGTTAACCGTGGCGTCGACGTCCAAGACGATCAACGGCCGGCCCAGCCGCCGAAACCATTGATGCGCCCGCATAAAGCGCCCGGCGGCGTAATAAGACAGGCGCTTGGCGTCGGGCCAGCCGGTGAAATCGGTCCGCTCCACCGAACAACCGAAGGCGAAACGCCGGTCGCGCCGCCATCGCGCCAGGTCCTCCAAGCTTTCCGTCGACGGATTAACCACATGAAAGACGACGGCGGCGCCCGGCATGCGCCGCGCCAGGGATTCCAGCATGGCGGGGGCGAAACGACGGAAATAGCGGTCGTCACAACTCAGCATCACCGCCGGCGCGCCGACGTCTTGCGCCGCCGGGTCGCCCAGCGCCTCCAGCGGCGTCAGTCGCGCCGCGGCGGCGTCCCCCGACTCCAACCCGTCAAGAAAACGCGGCTCCGCCCGCAGCATCGCCCATACGCCCAACTCGTGATGGCGCAAGATCTCGTCGGCGGTGAAACGACGCAGAAAACGGCGATTAAGCGCCGCCGCCGCCGCCAGCCTGCCGCGGCGATAGGCGTGGAAGCCAATCACCGCCGCCGCTTCGACGTCTTTAGGCGCGCGACGCAGCCAATCCCAAGCGTCGCGGGCTGTCCGCGCCAATAAATCATCGGACGCCACGCCGATTTTCGCCATGGTTTCGACAATGGCGAAACGTTGGCGCGCGGATTCCCTATCGGACGGATCGGCGGCGTAGGCCGCCGCCAGCGCCGCCGCCGCCTCCTCCCCCGCCAGACGGTCGGCGACGAAGGGGCGCCCAGCGGCGATTTCCGACAAACCGGACCGCAGCGCCAGCAGTTCGCCCAACAGCGCTTGCGCCGGGGCGCACGCCGGATCGGCGGCGACGGCGGCGCGCCATGCGGTTTCCGCCTTTTCCCGTTCGCCGACGTCGATCCACACCCGGCCGGCG
>CALGOL010000203.1 GCA_937960755.1 uncultured Azospirillum sp. | reverse complement strand
CCGAGATCTACACTCTTCCCCTACACGACGCTCTTCCGATCTGCGCCTTGGCGGCGGACGAGGCGGCGGTCTCCCGCCGGGCGTTTGAAGACGCGGCGCGTCGTCACGGCGTGCTGGATCACGCTGAATGGCGCGAATCGGCCGGCGATCCCACCGAAACCGCGGCGCTGCAAGGCCGTTACGCCGATCTGGTGGTGGCGGGACAGCCCGAACCCCATGGCGACGCCGACCGGCTGACGCCGCGGGTGGAGGACTTGCTGTTCGAATGCGGTCGGCCGGTGCTGGTGGTGCCTTACGCCGGGCGATTTGAGACCGTGGGCGAGCGCGTCGTCGTCGCCTGGAACGCCAGCCGTGAAGCCGCCCGCGCGGTGGGCGACGCCATGCCGCTGTTGCAGTCGGCGCGGCGGGTGACGGTGCTGGCGGTCAATCCGCAGCGCGGAGGGACGGCGGGCTTAGGCGACGCGCCGGGGGCCGACATCGCCCGCCACCTCTCGCGTCACGGTTGCGTGGTGGAGGCGGCGCAGGTTTCCACCGACCAGATCGACCCCGGCGAGGCGATGCTGAATGTGGTGTCGGACGAAGCCGCCGACATGGTGGTGATGGGGGCTTATGGCCGTTCGCGGTTGCGGGAAATGATCCTGGGCGGGATGACCCGCTTCATGCTGCGGCACGCCACCGTTCCGGTGCTGATGAGCCACTGATCCGGCTTTTGGACAAAAAAATGACCGGCCGACAAAGGGGGAGCGTCGGCCGGTCGTCATAGTCGAAAACAGGGAGGTTACACGCCTGACTCCGCGTCGCCGAATTCAGCCGGGGGTGAAACCCCGCAGGATAAAGCGCTGCGCCGCAGCATCAAACAAGCCAAAAATGACACTTTCCGGCGGCCGGCGCTATGGTGCTTTAGGCTTTGCCTGTCATACCTTTGACGCATGTCGTTTTGCGCGAAGCGTTGCAGGCGCGCCATGCTTCGCCCTGGTTGTTGCTGCATCACAGCAATTTCACCGCCAGGAATCCGCCGACCAGCACGACGGCGAACAGCGTCGTCACCAGCGTCAGGCGCTTTTCGACGAAGGCCAGCACCGGCTCGCCGCACCAATAAAGCAAGCCCGCCACCAGGAAGAAGCGCATCGAGCGGGAAATGATCGACGCGCCGATGAACACCCAGATGTTCAGGTGCGCCACCCCGGCGGTGATGGTCAGCAGCTTGTAGGGGATCGGCGTCATGCCTTTGATGATGAGGATTTCCGCGCCGTACTCGATAAAGGTGGCGCGCAATGCTTCAAAACGATCCGTCAACTGATAGAAGTCGATCACCCAGCGGCCCAAGGTCTCATAGAGGAAATAGCCGATGGCGTAGCCCGCCAGACCGCCGATCACCGACCAAATCGTCGCAGACAGGGCGATGCGCCACCACGCATGACGGTTCGCCAACACCATGGGGGCCAACAGCAGGTCGGGCGGGATGGGGAAGAACGAGCTTTCGGCGAACGACACCGCCGCCAGCCAGCGGTTGGCGTCGGGCGCTGCGGCTTTCGCCATGGTCCAATCGTAAAGCCGGCGCAGCATGGGCGCTCCGTGGGCGGTTGTTGCGATGCGGCAAGCGGTAGCGGCGCCGACGGCCCTTGTCGAGGGTTAAACCGGTTCTCCGTCGCGAAACACCGCCATCTGACCCGGCTGCATCACCGTCCATTGTTCGTTGACCGTCAAGGGCTGGGTGGCGATGACGGTGACCACGTCTTTCGGCGTGGTTTCGCGCGAAAAATCCACCGACAAATCTTCATCCAGCAATTGCGCTGGGCCGAAAGGGGCGCGGCGGGTCAAATGAGCCAATTTGGTGCCGCAATGGCACCACAACAGCCGACCATCGGTCAGCAGCATGTTGAACACGCCCAACGTCGCCAGATCCCCCGCCAAATCGGCGATCATTCGGGTCAACAGCGCGCCGCGCTTGGGCGGTTCGGGAAAGCGCATGCGCACCTGATCCAGCAGCCAGCAAAAGGCGTGCTCGCTGTCGGTGGCGCCGACCGGCTCGTAGAAGGCCGTCGTGCGCTGCTTGATTCCCTTCAACTGGCCGTTATGGGCGAAAGTCCACACCCGGCCCCACAGCTCGCGGGTGAACGGGTGGGTGTTTTCCAGCGCCACCTTGCCGCGGTTGGCGCGGCGGATGTGCGACACCACCACCTTGCTTTTAATCGGATAGCGGCAAACCAGCCGGGCGATTTCCGAATCCGCCGACGGCTGCGGGTCGTGGAAAGTGCGGCAGCCCTTGCCTTCATAAAAGGCGATGCCCCAGCCGTCGCGATGCGGTCCGGTCTTGCCGCCGCGGTTCATCAGCCCGGCGAAGCTGAAACAAATGTCGGTCGGGACGTTGGCGCTCATCCCCAACAATTCGCACATCAGTCGGCCACCGTCTCCAGCAACGCCAGGAGCCCCGACAATAGCGCGACCGGCCGCGGCGGGCAGCCGGGAATTTTCACATCCACCGGAATAACCGCTTCTACGCCCCCCGCCACCGCGTAGCTGTCGGCGAAAACCCCGCCGTCGATGGCGCATTGGCCGCAGGCGATCACCCATTTCGGGTCCGGCGTCGCCTCCCAGGTGCGGCGCAAGGCTTCGCGCATATTGTGCGCAACCGGACCGGTCACCAGCAGCACGTCGGCGTGGCGCGGCGAGGCGACGAAGCGAATGCCGAAACGCTCCAGATCGTAAATCGGGTTGTTGAGCGCGTGAATCTCCAACTCGCAGCCGTTGCATGAGCCGGCGTCGACCTCGCGGATCGACAGGCTGCGCCCCAGATGCTTGCGCGCCAAATCGTCCACCTTTTCCCCCAGCGCCTTGAGGATGACGGGATCGGGTTCGGGCGCCGGTTCGGTCACAGGCCCGCGCAGCACATGGCGTATCAGGTGGTTGAACATGCGGGCGGCCTTTCCTTACAAATCATGGCCGGAATAGCTGCAATTGAACGACTTGTTGCATAACGGAAAGTCGGCGACGATGTTGCCCTCGATGCAGGCCTCCAACAGCGGCCATTGGAACCACGACGGGTCGCGGGGATGGCAGCGCGCCACCAGACCGTCTTCGTCGATGCGCACCCAGGTCATGATTTCGCCGCGGAAGCTTTCCACCAGCGCCATGCCTTCGCCGGCCTTGGGGGCTTCCGGCAAGGCCGCCAAGGGTAGCGGCGTCGAGCCGTCCGCCGCTCGCGGCGTCCCCGGCATGCGCTTGACGATCTGGTCAAGCAGATCAAGCGACTGTTCGATTTCCTTGATGCGCACCCACACCCGCGCGTTGACGTCGCCCGCGGTCAGCACCGGGGATTGGAAATCGAGATCGTCATAGGGGGTGTAGGCCGGGCTGCGCCTTGCGTCCTGGCCGCGACCCGCGGCGCGGCCGACGTGGC
>CALGOL010000202.1 GCA_937960755.1 uncultured Azospirillum sp. | reverse complement strand
GGACATGCAGGCCGTCGGCGATGACGCCGCACCAAACTTCCGGGCTGTCCAGCGCCGCGCCGACCAGCCCCGGCGCCCGGCTCTCCAGCCCGGTCATGGCGTTAAACAGATGGGTGACGCCGGTCACCCCGGCGGCGAAGCCCCGCATCGCCTCGTCATAGGTCGCGGCGCTGTGGCCGGCCGCCAGTATAACGCCCGAATCGGCCAGACGGCGCAGATCCGCGGGGTCGAACAATTCAGGCGCCAGGGTGAGCAAAACCTTGCCCCCCGCCGCCAGCACCGGCGCAGCGTCGTCCATCAAGTCGGCTAACGCCGAAGCCGTGGGGCGGCGGATATGGCGGGGGTCGTGCACGCCGGCTTTGGCGGGGTTGAGAAACGGGCCTTCGAAATGCACCCCCAGCAAGCCGGGCAGGCCGGCGCTGATTTGCGCCGCGACGGCGGCGGACGCCGCGCGGCGAATTTCGGCATCGTCGGTGATGACGGTCGCCAGCAGCCCGGCGGTTCCCTGTCGGCGATGGGCGGCGACGATTTGCGCCAGCCCGTCAGGGGTCGGGTCGTTGTTGAACAGCGCGCCGCCGCCGCCGTTGACCTGCAAATCAATAAATCCAGAGACCAGCCAGCCGCCGCGAAGGTCGAACGTCGGCATATTGGCCGGCGGATGCTGAGATTGGGGCGTGATTTCCGTAATCATATTGCCGTTAATAACAACATGATAACTTTCTATGGTTTTGTCCGAGACTGGCGAACGAACGTTCGTTATGGCTGAAAGCATATATTTTCCTACACGTTAGCGTGCGACATATTCCAAAACGCGCCGAGAAAAAAAAGATACGGTTTCGTCTCGAACAAGATTGCATTACCAGCGGGTTTCTGGCAAAAAAAAGGCCGCTGAGAGCAGCGGCCTTGAGTGTAGGGAGGAAACGCCCAAAAAGGGCATGCAGCGCGCATCAGCATGCTGCGACGCAAAAAATAGCACCACGCCTTGCGAAAGCAAGAGCGCAGCAACGGCCCCGCATGGGGCCGTTGCTTTTTGCGCTAGAAGTGTTGCCGGCGGGCAACGTTTTTGACCGCGCCAACGCATTGTTTATTGCTTTACCATTGCGGCGCTAAACTGTGCTCCGGTCGTTGATCCAACGACGTGAGCGACAAACGACGTGAGCGACAGGGGCGAAGCCATGGACATTTCTGGCGTCAGCGGCGCGTCGCCGGTGGACATGCAAGCGGCGGCGCTGTCCGGCATGGCCGACGCGCAAAACAAAATGGCGGTCGCCGCCGAAAAAATGGCGACGGCGCCGGCGACGCCCGAAGTGGTGCTCGACGTGTCAAACGCCGGGATACAGTTCGCCGCCAGCGCCGAAGTGCTGAAGACATCGCAGGAAAACACCAAAAAGCTGTTGGACGTGCTGGCCTGAACGGCCGCGTCAGCCTTCCGCGGCGGCGAAGCCTCTGGCCGCGCTTGGCGGTGAGCCGCGGCCAGCGAGAGCCCGCGATACGCCGCCAGCCACTTCGCGCCAGCAATGATCCGCCAAAGCCTTGCGGTTAGGCAGGGTGGCGAGGCTGACCGGCGGGTGAAACTCCACCTCCACCGTAACGACGCCGGCGCCGAAGATGCGCCACAGATGGGGCGCCAAATCCATATCGCCGTACCAAGCGTACAACGGCCGGTCGATCAGCCCCATCGGCACGCCGTCAAGCCGGGTGGCGGTCAGCGACACCGGCTGCACCAGGATCGGCTTATCGTCGACCTTCAAACCCGCCACGGCGAACAGCGCGGTCTTGAACGGCAAGGTGCGATTGCCGTCCGACGAGGTGCCTTCGGGGAATAGAATCAGACTGTCGCCGGATTCCAGCCGGGCTTTCATGTCGTCGGCTTGTTTGCCGGCGCTGGCGCGGTTGCGCCGTTCGATGAACACCGTCTGTTGCATCTTGGCGAGGAAGCCGAACAAGGGCCAGCCCGACACTTCGCTTTTGGCGATGAAGCTGCCTTCGATCAGCGAACCCAGCACGGTGATGTCGAGATATGAGCAATGGTTCGAGACGAACAGCACCGGCCCTTGCCCGACGCAAGGAGACCCGCGGGTCTCCACTTTCAGTCCGACGATGTGGGTGCAGATCCGATGGAACAGCCGCGGCATAAAAAATCGGCCGCGGCCGATCGCCAGCGCCACCAGCTGAAGCGGCACGGCGATGGCGATCCACAGCAAAAACAAGACGGCGCGCAGCCCGGCGGCCACCCGTTTGCCCATGAAGCCGTCCACGCCGCTCGCCCGCTCCATCGTCCTCACCCCGCCCGCCGCCGGTCGTAATGGCGGAAATACTTGTCGGTGACCTGATCGGTTTTGACCACGATGCAAACGTCGGTGGTGTTGAACTGGTGATCGACGACGGCCCCGTCGCCGATATAGCCGCCCAGCCGCAAATAGCCCTTAATCAGCGGCGGCAGGTCGCCGATCACCCGGCGGGCGTCGATTTGCTCTTTCGGCATGAGATTCATATCGACATAGCGCTCGGGCAAGGCGCAGGGGCGCAGGTCGGCGGGCGCTTGATGGAAATGATGCAGATAAGACAACGGCGCCGCCAAGGCCGACGGCTCGGCGCCGGGGAAGCTGGCGCAACCGAACATCACGCCGATGTCGTGTTCGAAAACATAGGCGGCGATGCCGCGCCATAACAACTGCATCAGGCCGCGGGTGCGATAATTGGCGTCGACGCAACTGCGCCCCAATTCCAGCACCGGGCCGGGGAAGGCCACCAGAGGCGAAATGTCGTATTCGTCACTGGAATAGAACCGCCCGACCGCCGCCGCCGCTTCGCGCCGGATCAGGCGATAGGTGCCGACCACCATTTCCGGCCCGTCGCCGCGGCTGTTGTCCACCACCAGCAGGTGGTCGGCGACCGCGTCGAAAGCGTCGAAATCCCGTTGCATCGCCGCCATTTCCGACGATGGACGCGCCGCCATTTCGCCATAGAAAACCTTGTAGCGCAGCGCTTGGCTCCAATCCACCTCCTCCGCCGAGCGGGCGAGGCGAACTTCCAGCGCGCCTTGGCGCAAGTCGTCGAACTGATTGTCTTCGGTGGTGGCGTCACTCATGGCTTTGGCCGCGGGGTGGCGGTTGCTGGAATATGGCGGCTTCCGCCGCCGCGGCGCCCGGCCACCCGACCCAAGGCGGCGCCGACGTCACAGCGATAGCATGACCCCTCACCCATCGGTCAACCGGTAAAGCGACTGGACGGAATGTTCATTCCGACTACTGAAATATATGATTAATTTATTTGTCGCCGAACTGTCGTAATTTACCAGCGATGGATGCTCAACATGGAAAAGGCCGCCGGACGGGAGCGTCAGGCGGCCTTTTTCCCAACATACGCCGGACGATTAGTCGTCGCTGCGGCGCGCCCGCGTGCCAAGCCCGATTTGCTTGGCCAGCGAGCTGCGCTGGCGAGCGTAGTTCGGCGCCACCATCGGGTATTCCGGCGGCAAACCCCAGCGCTCACGATATTGCTCCGGCGTCATGTCGTACGCCGTCTTCAGATGGCGCTTCAGCATTTTCAGCTTCTTGCCGTCTTCCAAGCAAATGATGTATTCCGGGGTCACCGACTTCTTGATCGGCACCGCGGGCTGCGGGCGCTCTTCGGCCACGGCCGGTTCGGCGCCGACGTTGGCGAGCGACCGATAGACTTGATCGATCAACGTCGGAAGATCGCCCGGCGCCACCGTGTTGTTCGACACGTGCGCCGCCACGATTTGGGTGGTCAGCGTCAACAGCGCCTTGGTTGGGTCTTCAGCGTTCATGAATTTTTGCTCCGCGCCCTGCAACATTCTCGCTTCATATAAAGAGATTTACGCTAGCGTGCAATAACAATTGTCAGGAAATCAAGAGCAGCCATGACCGGGGTTAAGACCACTGATTACTATCTCGACATAACCACCGACGTCTGCCCGATGACGTTCGTGAAGACCAAGTTGATGGTTGAGCGCATGTCGCTGGGCCAAACGCTGGAAGTGCGATTGAATGACGGCGAACCTTTAGAAAATCTGCCGCGTTCCTTGCGCGAGCTGGGTCACGAAATTCTCGAAATCGCGCCGGAAGATGCAGACCCCTCCGGCCGAGTTCATCGTCTACGTATGCGCAAATGAAAGTCAAATATGACTTATCGGCGCCAGCCGCATGACCAGCGCGTCGATTTTTTCGGCGTCGCGGCGGTAGTAACCACGGCGCCGCCCCACCTCGGCGAAGCCCGCCGACCGGTACAACGCCAGCGCGGAAACGTTGTCAGTCGCCGCCTCCAGGTAGAGCGCGGTCGCTCCGGCGGCGGCGGCGGCGTTGTGCGCCGCTTGCAGCAACGCGCCGCCTAGGCCGCGTCGCCGCATCACTTCATCAACGCAAATGGTGAGTATTTCCGCTTCATCCAAGACCACGCGCAACAAAACGAACCCGCTCGCGCCGCCGCCCGCCGCCGTTTCCGCAACTGTCAGCGCCGTCGTTCCCGGCGTCGCCAGCATGCCGGCGAGCGTCGCGGCGTCCCACGCTTCATGCGGGAAAGCCAATGCGTGCAACCGCGCCAAGGCTGGCAGGTCGGCCGCCGTCGCCCGCCGGATGGAGAAGCCGGGTTCGGTCATGGCGCGGCGGTCTTCGTGTTAGGCGCCTTTGCTTTGGGCGCCATCGCTTTGGGTGGAGTCACGTCGGGCGGGCGCAAGTAAAGCGGACGGGCCGGCGGCAGCGGTTCAATCATCGCCGCCCCCAGCGCAGCGACGACGCCCGCGTCGGGCAGGCCGTCGCCGGGGGCGAAGCTTGTCTCG
>CALGOL010000201.1 GCA_937960755.1 uncultured Azospirillum sp. | reverse complement strand
AACAGTCGCGCTTTTAAGAACCATGTCGATTTCCACCGCTCGCCGCCGCCGCCCCGCGCAGCCGCCCGCTTACCCGACTCCCCGCGTCTATGGCGCCATTCTGGCGCTGCGCCGCCGCGGCGAACGGGTGGAGAACTACTGCCGCGACCGCCGCTTGCATGTGGTGGGAAACGCCGTGGTGGACGAGGCGGCGCTGATCGCCCGCGCCAAGGCGCTAAAGGCCTAAAGGCCGCGGCGCTGAAAGCCTAAAACCGGCTATTCCCGTTTCAACACGCCGTCCACCAAACGGCTGGCCCAGACGCCGGCGGTGAAGCCCTGCTTCGCCGCTTCCGGGTCGTAGACGTTGTCGACCCAGTCGTAAAAGCCGATGGGGCTTTTCTGGTTGGCGGCGGCGTAAAGCTCAAAGAAATAATCCAGCATGCCGGTCTTGGCCTGCTTGATATGGCCGTAGCGCCATGACAAGTGCTTGAGCGCCTGCTCCAGCGTTTGGCCTTCATGCACCAGCAGGTAAAGCACCGACATCAGGCCGGCGCGATCCGCTCCAGATTTGCAATGCAAAAGAGCGGGATAGGCGATGCTGTCGAAAATTTCCCGCGCCCGGTGCAGGTTCTGCTTGCTCGGCATGTCGCGGGATTTAATCGGGAAGTTGACCAACGCCACGCCGTAACGCCGGCAGGCTTCTTCTTCCAGAATGTACGAGGCGCAGTCGCGCGAACCGCGCAGATTGACGATGGTCTTGATCCCGGCGGCGGCGAGATCGCGGATTTGCCCCGGCGTCGGCTGGGCGGCGCGAAACATCTTGTCCGACAGGCGGTGACGGTTGAGATAGGCCAGCCGGAAAACCGCATGGTCGATGAACAGGCTTTCCACATGGCCCATGACCCGGCGGCGCGGCGTGTCCATGGCGCCGCGCGCCCGCTTGAAATCGTCGGCGAGGTCGCCCGCCAGCCGCCGCAGCCAGAACTTCTTTTTCAAAACCGGGGTCTCCGCCGCCACCATATTCTTGGTCCGCCGCAGTCCTATCGCGTCCTGACCGACGGGATCAATCAATTTGCCGTGTCAGGCAATGACGCGGGGCGGGAAATCCGATTAACCAAACCGTCGCCGAAGCGCGTAGGATGTTGTATGTTCAGGGACGCTGCGACGCGAACGCCGGGGACGAGCGAAAAGCATGGCCGATATCGACGATCTTCTGGGGCCGGATTCTGGCGGGAGCGGCGGCATGTCGGCCATCGGCGACGCGCCGGTGGAGATCAAAGTCGTGATCGGCACCGCGCAATTGCGGGTGCGCGACCTGCTTAAGCTGGGCCGCGGCGCGGTGGTGGAATTGAACCGTCACCTCAAAGACCCGACAGACATTTATGTCGAAGGCATTCTGGTGGCGCGCGGCGAGGTGGTGATCGTCGACGACAAGATCGGCGTCACCCTGACCGACTTCATCAAGTCGAGCCGCGACTGGAAACGCTGAAGCTGCACAACGGCACGGACACTCAATGACATTCTTGAGCGAAAATCTCATACGCGGCCCAGGCGCGGCGCGGCGCAGGCGGTGGGCGGCGTACGGCTTTTCCGGTTTGCTGCTGATCGGCGCGGCGCTGGCGGCCTTGTCGGTCTTTCCGTTTCTGACCGGCGTGCCGGCCGTCACCGGGGTCTACCGACCGGCCAGTCCGCCGCCGGGCGGCGAGCTTGTCCCGGGCCGCGCCATGCTGGTCTATGACGTCATGGGCCAGTCGAAGACCCGACGTTCGGGCGCCGCAAGCGTCGATGCCGACGGTTTGGTGCGGCTGACCCGTTACGACGGCAAGCTGGCCCCCAAAGGCAAGGAGGAGGCGGTTCTGCTGGCCGCCAACGTCCGCGCCCTGTGGGTGATGGCGTCGGACGCCGAACGCGCCGAACTGCACCACGCCGCCAATGAATTCGCCGCCGCCTTGACCTTGGCGGCGCGGCAAGCCTTGACGTCGCCGGAATTCGAAAACGAATACCGCCCACTGCTGTTGGCGGCGGTGCGCCGCGCCGCGGCGGGGGCCTGGCGCTCTCAGCCGGTGCGCGACGCGCTGGCCGACCTGATTATGGTGTCGCGACCGGTGGCGGATCATTTCCTCGCCGACACCGTCCGCCCGGTGGTGCTGGAGCGCTTGCAGCCCGCGCTCTGGGCGACGGTGAAGGACAACACCACGCGCTTGTTAGACGTGTTTAGCGGCTTTCAGTTTGATTTCCGGCAGGTTGAGCGCGCGGTGACCGCCGCCCTGTCCGACCCGCGACTGTTGCGCGAGGCGGAGGAAACCTTCGGCGTCGTGGCGAGCACGCCGCAGATGCGGGTGCTGATCGAGCGTTTCGCTACAGAAGCCGCCGACCGGCTGAGCAAGGACCGCGAATTGGCCGACGCGGTGGGACGGATGATGTCCGACGGGCGCCTAGCCGCGCATCTGGCGGCGATCGGCGATCCGGGCTTGCGGCTGGCCCGCACCACGCCGCGCGCGCTGGCGCAGTTGGACGAGAACGCCGACCTCAATTCGCTGGCCGCCGACATTTTCAAAAGCCAAGCGCGCGGCCAGAGCGGCCATATCGTCGTTTTCATGTCGGCTGACGAACGTCGCCGCATTCAATCCATCGACCCGATGGCCGCCGTCGTGCTGGCAGGAGAACCGATTCGATGACTGTCGACACGACGACCAGGCCCACCGCCCAAACACAGGCCGCCCGTCCCGCCGCCTTGTCCGTTCACAATCTCACCATCGTCGCCCCTGGCGGAGCGGTGCTGGTGGAGAATGCGGCGTTCGAGGTCGGGGAGGGCGAATTGGTGCTGTTGGTCGGGCCATCCGGCTCCGGCAAATCCACCATCGTCAATCTATTGTCGGGCTTGCCGGACGCGCTGGACGGCGGCTGGCAGGTCACCGGCCGGCTGACCTGCGCCGGGCGGATGCTGGACTTGTCCAGCGAGCGGTCGGACGTCGGCGGCTTGGTGTTTCAAGACAACGCGCTGTTTGACGATCTGACGGCGGGTGAGAACCTGCGCATCGCCGCCGACCACGCCCCGCCATTGAAGTCGCCCAAGCTGCGCGAACTGGCGACGGCGCTGCTGCCCGACGTCGACGCCGACAAGGCGGTGTCGTCGTGCTCCGGCGGTCAGCGCCAGCGGGTCGCCATCGCCCGCACCCTGCTGGCCGACCGGCCGATCATCTTCTTTGACGAGCCGAATTCCGGCCTCGACATCCGCGCCTCGCGGGCTTTGGCGGGGATGATCCGCGATATCTGCCGGCAGATGGGTCGTCCGGCGGTGATCGTCGCCCACCATGTCGAAGATTTGCTGCCCGAAGCCGACCGGGTGCTGTTGCTGGACACCAAAAGCCGCTCGTTGCGCGCCATTGAACCGAACCTGGAGACGATTGAGCGGGAAATCATGGCGCTGGAGACCGGCGCCGCGGTCGCTCAGACGCCTGGGTTGGGCGCCGACGAGACGCAGGCCGAGCGCAACGGGGTGGAGAATTGGCGCCGCAGCCTGCCGCGCGCCGGCAAGGGCCATTGGTTCGCCCGTTATTTCGGCGAATATTTCTGGGTGCTGTGCGCCTCGCCGTTGATGATCCTTTACGTCGCCTTGGGCGGGATGATCGTCGGCTTCGTCGAAATCTGGTTCGGCTTCAACTACCACTCGTTCGGCGGCTATCTGAAATCGCTGCTGCACGATGAAACGCTGGTCGGGCTGGGCTTGATCGCGGTGACGGTGGCGGTGCCGCTCATCACCTGCATTCTGGTGGTGGCGCGCAATAACGCCATCATCGCCGCGGATCTCGGCAATCGGGTGCTGTCCAGTCAGTTCCGCGCCATGGCGAACCTTAAAATTCCGGCGCGGCTCTACCTGATCGCCTCCATCGTCGCCAACATGGTGTTGGGATCGGTGGTGCTGATGGCGGTGGCGCTGTCGGCAGCCGCTTGGACCGCTATGCACACTTGGAGCCTGCTGTTCCCCGGCCAGTCGTTCGAGCTGTGGCAGGAGAATTTCTTCCGGCTGTTCCTCAACGGCGGCCCCAAGGTTTACGAAGATTTGCTCTGGGTGCTGATTAAGACGGTCACCAGCTCCACCCTCGCCAGTCTGGCGGCGGTGGCGATCGGCCTGCGCAAGAAGGATTCGGTCGTGGCGATCAATCACGCCATTGCAGAATCGATTGTCGCTGGCGTCTCGATCACTCTGTTCGTCCATGCCGCCGCCGGTGTAGCCCAGTTCTGACAGCCAGTTCTGACAGCAATAAGCAAAGCGCCGATGAATCTAATCATCGGCGCTTTTATCTATTACAGGTTTCCGAGCGACGGCGGGGCCGGCTGGGGTGGTTGGGGACCGGGTTCCGGTCCCCGCCGCCGCACGGAAGGGCGCGCCGGGGATAACCTCAAGCGGCGATATCGAGCGTGCCGCCGCGCGGCATCAACGATGAAAACAACTGCTGGGCGGTCGCCAGCGAACCGGATTCCAGAGCGCCGCCAAGTTCCGACAGGCGGGAGGTGAAATCTTCCGGCGCGTTGGCGTCCTGGCTCAGGGCTTCGGCCAGCGCTGAATAAGCGCTCTGCGCCGACGTCAAATCCCCCGACGACAGAGAATCGGCAAGGCCGCTCAACCCTTCGCGCACTTCTTCGGT
>CALGOL010000200.1 GCA_937960755.1 uncultured Azospirillum sp. | reverse complement strand
GTTGGTCCGGGGCTGGTGCGGCCCCAGCAGCGCCGCCAGCCGCACGAAGGGATAGTCCGAAAGCTGGTCGAGCCGCGGATTGAGCGCGAGGCCGCGCCCGGATGCGGCGCCCGGGGCGGCGTCAGGGGTGGCGGATAAGAGATTGGAGGTCATCGCCGGCGGGCTTTTTTTCAATGGACGGGATGAGGCGGACTGTAGCCGCGCCGTCAGTCGTCGTTCAAGCCGTGACGATTTGGCGATTGGCGATTATCGGACCGGACGCGAAAAACCCCGGCGAGCGACGGGCCTAAACCCGCCGTCCGCCAGGGCTGACGCGGCCTTAAACGCCGAATTACAGCGCTTCGTTGTTGGCTTCGCCGGTGCGGATGCGCACCACGTGCGAGACTTCCAGCACGAAAATCTTGCCGTCGCCGATACGGCCGGTGTTGGCGGCCTTTTGGATGGCTTCCACCACCTGTTCGGCTTGGTCGTCGGCGACCGCCACTTCCACCTTCACCTTGGGCAGGAAGCTGACGGCGTATTCGGCGCCGCGGTAGATTTCCGTCTGGCCCTTCTGACGGCCGAAGCCCTTCACTTCGCTGACGGTCAGCCCTTGAATGCCCAACGAGGTCAGCGCCTCCCGCACTTCGTCGAGCTTGAACGGCTTAATGATGGCCATAACGAGTTTCATGTCACGCCCCTTCCTACGGTCCCTGGGATGTCTAAACCTAAACCATGCCCTGATCGGTTCGGCCCTTAGCGCAAGCCGCCGACGGGGGGAGGCCCCCCTTGTTCGCACTCGCCCGCGAGACTCGCCGCTTTTCCATCGAAAATCAATTAATCAAGCGCCGTGCCAACTCAAGGCCAAGCGTTTTACTGGCTTGTAATGAGGCGCTTCGCCGCGTTGCGGTCTCAACGGCGTAATTGTTGGGCGCCGGCCGCCGCAAAAAAAGGCAATCGATGGATTGCGGTCACTCCGCGCTGGACAAGCCGGCCGGTCCGTTCAATCTTCACCTCAGCCGCGACGGGCGGCGGGCATGGCGGGAAAGACGCGAGACATGAGCGATTCGGTATTGGCGGCGGGCGAAATTAAAGCGCAGACCATCGAAACGCAGACCATCGAAACGCAAGTCATTGAAACGCAAGTAGCGGTGCTGGGGGGCGGCCTGGCCGGCCTGTCGCTGGCGGCCGCGCTGGCGACGGCGGGAATTCCGGTGGTCTGCATCGACCGCGACGCGCCCGACGCCCAGGGCCGCGACGGCTTCGACATCCGCACCACCGCGCTGGCCTATGCTTCAATGAAGGTGCTGGAGGGCGCCGGGGTGTGGCGGCATTTGGCGCCCGACGCCGGCCCGATCCTCGACATCCGCGTCGCCGACCAGTTTTCGCCGTTGTTCGTGCATTACGATCACCGGGATCTGACGGTGGACGGCGGCAATCAGCCGTTCGGCTGGATCGTCGACAACAAGGACATGCGCCGCGCCCTGTTCGCCCGCGCCGCCGAATTGCCTGGGCTGGTTCACCTGACGCCGGCGGCGGCGGAAGCCATCGAGCGCGGCCCTGGCGGCGCGACGATCCGGCTGACCGACGGCCGCATGGTCAAGGCGCGCCTTGTTGTCGGGGCCGACGGCCGCAAGTCGCTGGCGCGGGAGACGGCCGGCATCGGCGTGCGGCGCTGGAATTATGCTCAGACCGCCATCATCTGCACCATTCGTCATTCCGCACCCAATCGCGGCGTGGCGGTGGAGCATTTCCTGCCCGGCGGCCCGTTCGCCGTGCTGCCGATGACGGAAAACCGCTGCTCGATCGTGTGGAGCGAACGGCGGGAATGGGCCGAGTCGTACATTCGCATGCCGGAAGACCAGTTCATCGACGAATTGCAGCGCCGCTCCGGCGGCTATCTCGGCGATATCGAATTGCTGACGAGGCGCGAAGGCTGGCCGTTGTCGGTGCTGCTGGCCGACAGCTTCGTCGCCGAGCGCTTGGCGCTGGTGGGGGAATCGGCGCACGCCATCCACCCCATCGCCGGTCAGGGATTGAATTTGAGCCTGCGCGACGTCGCGGCGCTGGCGGAAAGCGTCGCCGACGCTTGGCGTTTGGGGTTGGATGTCGGCGGGGCGGAAGTGCTGGCGCGCTATCAGCGCTGGCGGCGCTTCGACACGCTGCTGCTGGCGGCGGTGTGCGACGGCCTGGTTCACCTGTTCTCCAACAATTTCGGCCCGGTGCGGCTGGCGCGCGACCTGGGGCTGGCGGCGGTGAACCGTCTGCCGCCGCTCAAGCGCTTTCTCATGCGCCACGCCATGGGAATCGTCGGCGAGACGCCACGGCTGATTCGCGGCGCGCCGCTCTAAATTAGTCGTGGCTTATATTACAGTAACGCCGCGGTAAAACGCCGCGGCGACGGTTTTTCCCTTAAATCCGGCGTTGTGGAAACCTCCCGACAATAAAATGCGTTCAACGTTGTTGAAAAACGGCGTTGTCCGAGGGAGGGCTGACGTGTATGAGCGACAAATTGACTATGTCCGGCGGTTTGCGGAAAGGGCCTTTCAGGCGGTGAGCGGGGACCTGACGATTAATCAGCTAGAAGATCTGCTGCGTCCGGGCGGCCACTCGCCGATTATTCAGCGGCGGCGCGCCCTGTTGATCCATTCGCGCGTCCGCATGGTGGCGGCGACCTTCGCCATCCTGACGCCGCTATGGATCGTCATCGACGTGCTGTTCTTTACATGGCCGTTGTGGGGGCAGTTGGCGGGGTTGCGCATCGTCGCCACCGCCGCCTTCGCCGCCTTGGCCTTGGGCTACCGGGCGCGCGACGACATTCAGTCGGCCTGGGTCGGGCTGGGGCTGCTGCTGTCGATCCCGACCATCTTCTATCTGATTTCCCATCCCATGCTGAACAGCATCGCGGTGGGCACGCCGGAAGAAGCCATCGCCGCCGGCTACGCCTATCTGCCGTTCGTCATGGTGGCCGGGCTCAGCGTCTTTCCGCTGACCGCCATCGAAGGCGCGGCTTTCGCCTTGCCGCTGCTGTTTTCTCATTTGTACGCCGGCTACAACGGCTCGATGATCTTTCCGTTCCCGTCGTATTTGGGGGCGGCGTGGCTGTTGAGCCTGATTATGGTGGTGGCGACCTTGGCGGCGATGAGCCAACTGCATTTCATGATGCAGCTTGTTCATCAGGCGTCGCACGACGGGCTGACCGGGGCGTTCGGCCGGCGTATCGGCGAGGAGCTGGTGCGTTTGCAGGTGGCGAGCGCGCGGCGCACCGAGCAGCCCTTGGCGATGGTTTTCATCGACCTTGACCATTTCAAGCAGATCAACGACCGCTTCGGCCATGACGAAGGCGACAAGACGCTGCGCAACGTCGCCGCCGCCATCCGCGACGCGCTGCGCGGGGCTGACATACTGGTGCGCTGGGGCGGCGAGGAGTTTTTGGTGGTTTTGCCCAACACCGATTTGCAAGGGGCGGTGCAGGCGGTGGAGCGTTTGACCGCGGCCGGCCTGGGCAGTCGGCCGGACGGCCAGCCGCAAACCGCCAGCGTCGGCGTCGTCGAACTGCTGCACGACGGGCTGTCGGACTGGCAGGCGCTGGTTGACAAGGCGGATCAGCGGATGTATCGCGCCAAGCAGAGCGGCCGCAACCGGGTGGTCTGGAGCGACGACGTCGGCGCCGAATGATCGGCGGCGGCGGGCGACGCCGACGCGAAAAGGGCGATATCGGATGTTTAAGGCGCTGACGCTGGCGTTGGGTCAGGTTGTCGACCCCAAAACGCGGGTGGTGGTGTGGCGCGGCGTCGCCGGGGCGCTGGCGGTTTTCATCGTCTTGTGGATCGCGGTGGGCTGGCTGCTGGGTCAGGCGACGCTGACCGAGATGGCTTGGCTCGACTGGACTTTGGACATTCTGGGCGGTCTGGCGGTGGCTGTGGTGTCGTGGATGCTGTTTCCCGCCGCCGTTATCGCCGTATCCGGCTTTTTCATCGACGCAGTGGTAGACCGCACCGAAGCGCTGCATTACCCCGGCCTGCCGGCGCCCCATCGGCTGCCGCTGAGCCTGGAGATCGCCGCGGCGTTGCGGCTGTTCGGGCTCGCCGCGCTGGTCAATTTGCTGGCTTTGCCGGTTTATTTGATGACGCCGCTGCTGAACCTGCCGCTTTATCTGGCGATTAATGGCTGGCTGGCGGGGCGGGAATATTTTGAACTGGCGGCGCACCGCCGCCTGGCCCCGGCCGACGCTTTGGCTTTGCGCCGCGCCCGGCCGGCGGGGGTGTTTTTCGCCGGGGTTTGCGTGGTGGGGCTGTCCACCGTGCCGTTGTTGAACCTGCTGACCCCGGTGGTGGCCGGGGCCTTCTTCACTCACGTCTTCCACCGGCTGAATAAGGCGGGGTGAGGGGGGAATTAAAAGCCAAGCTCTGAAGGCTGGGCGACAGGATATCTGCTTAGCAAATTGGCGACTTCGCTTACAATTGTCACCGAGCTGCCCCTTGCCGCCAATAAATATTGAAGCGCTTCAATGATGGCCTTCAATTTTCCGGGTGACCCAGACGGAATGCTTTGTCGCCGATAAACACTTATTTGCTTTTGGAATGTCTTATTCCAAAGCCGATCATGGTGAGCGCAGACATTTCTAAAATCTATAAATGCCTCAATCCATCCTTCAAAAACATCTCTGTTGGTGATTCCAAAACCATTCGCAACAAAAAGACGTATTGGCTTCGATAGTGTCCTAAAATACAGGTTTGCCGTCCCAAACGTCATGAACTCTTTCAAGGTCCAAATAGGCGGCAGGTGCGGCGGGTTATATTTTTTGAAATAATGTTTTGCTCGCGGATCTTTGCTCTTGTGAAAAACTTCAGATAAGTATTTTATCGCTGATAGGCGTGATTTATCGGATTCATAAATAGAGTCGTCAAAATAAGGATGAGGTCCATATCTGTAGCTTAACTCTTCAGCGATTAAATTGCGAAATGCGAGCTCGAATTTTGAGCAGTAGTGAAAACACAAACTGCGTAACGCCTCATCAAGTTCGTAGAGCGCCATAATGTCGTCGAAGCTGACGCCGGGCCTGAAAGGCTTGCCATGGACGCCGTGTTGACGGCGGCTGCTGAAATAAATGCGAAGCCGATCATAGCCAATTTCCGCGATTTTTCGTTCAGCGGCGATTCGGTCGGGCGCCACAAGACCTCGGCCGATCAGATGATTGACCAAATCGGCTGGCGAGGCGTAAGGCTTGGCGTAGGGTATGGGCGGCATAACGTAGAAATAAAAGAAGGGTTGCCATTTTGCACCCCGCGAACGGACGTGTAGCAACCCGTAACAATTTCAAGATAATCATTATTGACCCGGTCATCAAGCAGATTTTGCTTGCATGCCGTTAAACGGATCAGCGCGCGGTTACGGCGGGCTTATCCCCCTCAAATATCCAGGTTCGCCACCTTCAGCGCGTTGTCTTGGATGAAGTCGCGGCGCGGCTCCACCACGTCGCCCATCAAGGTGGAGAACACCTCTTCCGCCTGATCGGCGTGATTGACCCGGACTTGCAGCAAGGAACGCTTCGCCGGGTCCAGCGTGGTCTCCCACAACTGATCCGGGTTCATCTCGCCCAAGCCTTTATAGCGCTGGATGGTGACGCCGCGGCGGCCCAGCTCCATCACCAGATCGGCCAAGGCCAGCGGACCGCTCACGGCGCCCAAGTCCTTTTGCTTGTCGAACGCCCGCGGGCTGTCGGCGAAGATCGCCGACAATTCGCCGGCCAGCGCGTCCAGCTTGCGGGCCTCGGCGCTGTTCAGCACGTCAGGCGTGAAGCGATGGCGGTGGGTGACGCCGCGGCGCAAACGCACAACCTCGTAACCGCCGTCCTTCAACAAAGCGGCGCCGCGCCATTCGCCGGCCCCGTCGGTCGCCGCCAGCGCGTTTAGCCGCGTTGCGACCCGTTCCGCCGCCGCCTGCGCCGCGGCTTCGTCGCTGACTGAGCAACTACTTGCAGGTCCGGGCTGGCAGGAGCTTCCCCTGCTGCTCT
>CALGOL010000199.1 GCA_937960755.1 uncultured Azospirillum sp. | reverse complement strand
GCGAGCGCGCGCCGCGCCAGTTCGGCGATGCTGTCGGCGCCGCGGTTGTCGGCGTGAACGATATCGGCGATTTCGCTTAAATACGCGGTCTGGTGCGCCCACAGCGCGACGTCGAGCGGCATGCCGGCGATGAGGAGAAGCGTCGCTTTGCTCACGAGTTCAGTCTCCGTCGAAAGATTACTTAATCAGCGCGGACAATTGCTTGAAGATCGGCGTGCCGGCGCGCGCCATCCATTCGAACACCGCCATTTCGCTGGAGATCATCCGAACCCCTTCCCGCGCCATGCGGGCGAGGCCCAGCTCCATGTCGCGCGGGTTGCGCGACGACACGGCGTCGGCGACGACATAGACGTCGCGGCCCAGCGCCCGCAAGGCCAGCGCGGTTTGCAGCACGCAGACGTGGGATTCGATGCCGCACAACACGATCTGGTCGCGGCCGACGGCGTTGAGCGCCGCCATGATCGGCGGCTCGCCCGCGCAGGAAAACGTGATCTTTTCAAAGCAGGCCGATTCGGGCAGCAATTCGGCCACCGGCGCGACGGTGCGGCCGATTCCCTTGCTGTATTGTTCGCTGGCGAAGACCGGCACATTGAGCGCCGCCGCCGCTTGCAGCAAGATGCGGGAGCGGGCGACGACGCGGTCCGGCTCCTGCACCGCCGGCAAAAGCCGTTCTTGGATGTCGATCACCAGCAGTGCTGAACGGTCGGCGGAAAGCAGCATGAGACTCGCTCCCAACGTCGGCGCGAGCGCCGGGCGCCCGCGCCGCTTATTATTGACGGAGTCGCCCGCAGCGAGGCGGACGATCCTAGGTTATGTCAGCTTAGCTCTTTTGCAGCGGCTTTCGCGTTATTTATTGACTTGAGACGGCGAACTTCTATGCTCCGCCCGGAGTAAGAAGGCCCGTGAAGTCCGCGGCCCTTCGGCGCCGCAGCCGACCGGCGGCGGGGAGCAACCCTAATAGATCGTAAGGTTGAATGCTGTTTTCGGAACTCGGGCTTGGGGCCGACGTCCTGCGCGCCATTGATGAAAAAGGCTACACGCAGCCCACCCCCATTCAAGAACAAGCTATTCCCTGGGTGTTGCAGGGCCGCGACGTTTTGGGTTGCGCCCAAACCGGCACCGGTAAAACCGCGTCGTTCACCTTGCCGATGATCGACATTCTGGCCCAGGGCCGGGCGCGGGCGCGGATGCCGCGGTCGTTGATTTTGGAGCCGACCCGCGAATTGGCGGCTCAGGTGGCGGAAAGCTTCGACACCTACGGCAAGTATCACAAGCTTTCCATGGCGCTGCTGATCGGCGGCGAGACCTTCACCGAACAGGTGCGCAAGCTGGACCGCGGCGTCGATGTGTTGATCGCGACGCCGGGCCGTCTGATCGACCTGTTTGAGCGCGGCAACGTCATGCTGACCGACATCAAGGTCTTTGTGATCGACGAAGCCGACCGCATGCTGGACATGGGCTTCATCCCGGACATTGAGAAGATCGCCTCGCGGTTGTCGAAGATCCGCCAGACCTTGTTCTTCTCCGCCACCATGCCGCCGGAAATCCGCCGCTTGGCCGACGCCTTCCTGATTAATCCCAAGGAAGTGTCGGTCGCCCCGCCGGCGACCACGGCGGAAAACGTCACCCAAGGCATGGCCCTGGTGGCGGAAATGGATAAGCGCAAGGCGCTGCGCCATCTGCTGCGCACCGAAGACGTCAAGAACGCCTTCATTTTCTGCAATCGCAAACGCGACGTCGCCGTTCTGCACAAATCTTTGGAGCGGCACGGCTTCAACGTCGGGGCGCTGCACGGCGACCTGCCGCAGCACAAGCGCACCGAAACGCTGGACGCCTTCAAGAAGGATGAAATCACCCTTCTGGTTTGCTCCGACGTCGCCGCGCGCGGGCTCGACGTCAAGGGCGTCAGCCACGTCTTTAACTTCGACGTGCCGATCAACGCCGAAGATTACGTTCACCGCATCGGCCGCACCGGGCGCGCCGGCATGTCGGGCCGCGCCTTCACCATCGCCAGCCCCTACGACGGCAAACTGGTGGCGGCCATCGCCAGCCTGATTGGCAAAGAAATCCCGATGATCTCCATCGATGGTTTGGACGCAGCCGGCTTTGAAGAAGGCGACGGGCGTCGCAGCCGCGGTCGCGGCGGCGATCGCGGCCGGGGAGAAAGAGATCGCGGCGAGCGGAGCCGGGGCGGTCGCAGCCATGGCGGC
>CALGOL010000198.1 GCA_937960755.1 uncultured Azospirillum sp. | reverse complement strand
CATACGAGATTACAAGGTGACTGGAGTTCAGACGTGTGCTCTTCCGATCTCTCCCTGCGCCGGCCATGAACAAGCTGATTGGATTATCTCGCCGCGACTTCATCGCCAAAGCCGCCGCTCTGGCGCCGCTGGCGGCTCTGCCGGCGGGGTGCTTCGGCCCGGACAAGAGCCCGCGGGAGGTGAAGCTTGGCCGCGACGTCTGCGCCCATTGCGCCATGCTGGTGGAGGATTTGCGTTATGTGGCGCAAATCCAGGGCGGACCGCGCAATGAGCGGTTTATCTTCGACGATGTCGGCTGCGCCGTGCAGTACGCCGCCGCCAACCCGTGGGCGCGGCGGCCCGACGCCGGCTATTGGGCGGCGGATTTTGACAATCCGGCGATCTGGCTGGAGGCGCGCGCCGCCTCCTACCGCGACGGCATGAAGACGCCGATGGATTTGGGCTACGCCGCCTATCAGCCCGGCAAGGCGCCCTACAGCTTTCAGCAAATGACGGATGCGGTGGTGGCGAAAAGCGGCTGCGCGGTGGCGCCCGACGCGCCGGAGGAAGCGAAGAAATGAACTCTTTTTGGGCCGTCTTGCGGCTTGATCTGTCGGAATCCTTCCGCGCCCGCTGGTTTTTGCTCTACGCCCTGACCTTCGGCGGGGTCATGGCGGCCTTGCTGGCCTTCGGACTGGCGGAAAGCCGGGTGATGGGCTTCACCGGCCTGTCGCGCACCCTGGCGATTTACATCCAACTGGTGATGGCGATTTTGCCGGTGTTCATTTTGATCGCCACCGTGCGCTCGGTAGCCGGCGACCGCGAGGCCGGGGTGTTCGAATACATGCTGGCGCTGCCGACGCCGCTGGCGGCGTGGTATTGGGGCCGCTGGCTGGGCCGTTTCCTCGCCGCTTTTTCGCCGGTGGCGCTGGCGCTGCTGTTCGCCGTCGGCTACGGCGTTGCGTTCGGCGCGGATGTGCCGTGGCGCCATATCCTGATTGATCTGGCGCTGCTGGGGTCGCTGGTGCTGTGCTTTTTGGGGCTGGGCTTTCTGATTTCCTCCGCCGCCCGCAGCGCCGACGCGGCGCAGAGCGTGGCGTTCATGGCGTGGCTGGCGCTGCTGGCCTTTCTTGATTTGATCCTGCTGGGCCTGCTGGTGCGCGCCCAGGCGTCGGAGGAGATCGCCGTCGCCATCGCCTTGCTCAATCCCTTGCAGTCGTTCCGCACCGGCTCCATGCTGTTGTTCGATAAGCAATTGGTGTTGCTGGGGCCGTCGGCTTGGTTGATCCTCGACCGCTTCGGCGAGATCGGTTACTTGGTGTGGGCGACGGTTTATCCGGCGGCGCTGGGCATGGCGGCGGCGGCGGCGGGCTATTTCGTCTTCCGCCGCGGCGACTTGCCGTAACGCGAAACGGGCGGGCTTCAGGGCGATGCAGGCGGCATGGCGCTTCGACTTTCCCGACGCGACGGCGGAGCGGCTCTACGCCGTCGCCGCCGACGTCGAATCCTATCCCGACTTTCTGCCCGGCTGCGTCGCGGCGCGGGTGGCGGCGCGCCGTCCCGACCGCTTGCTGGTGGACAATGTGTTTGGCATGGGGCCGATGCGGGTGAAATTCCGCACCACGGCGTTTCCCGAGCCGCCGGAACGGCTTAGGGTGACGTCGGACGACGGGCCATGGCGGCGTTTTGAGTTGGAGTGGCGCTTCGCCGACTTGGCGCAAGGCGGCGCCGCGGCGGAACTGGCGGTGGAGGCGGCGTTCCGCTCGCCGCTGTTGGAAGGGATCGCCGGCTCCGCCTTCGCCCGGCTGGAGCAAAAGCTGGTGGCGGCGTTTCGCCGCCGTCTCGCGTTGACGGATGGGCGCTGATGGAGGACGCATGAGCGGAAGTCGCATGATGGTCGAAGCCGCCGCTCCTCCGGCGGGGTTGGCAGATCGGAAGAGCACACGTCTGAACTCCAGTCACCTTGTAA
>CALGOL010000197.1 GCA_937960755.1 uncultured Azospirillum sp. | reverse complement strand
CCGCCGCCGACGACAAGGCGGCGGTGCGGCGGCGGGAGCTGTTGGCGGCTTCATTGGGGGTGATGCGGATCCCCCATGCCGCGGCGCGGCTGGCGGCGATGGTCCCTGGCGCTTCCAACGATAAGAAATAATGTTATTTTAAGCGGGCGTCCCGCGGCGATGCGTCCCTTGCCGGGCGCCGGCGCGGGCGGTTAAGTTGCGCCCCATTGCCGGGCGTTCCGTATTGTTGGTCAGGAGAACAGGTTATGCCGTTGATGGAATGGTCGGATAAGCTGAGCGTCGGCGTCGCCCAGTTCGATGCGGAGCACCGGCGTCTGGTCGGCATGGTCAACGACCTTTTCGACGCGGTGCAAGCCGGCAAGGGCAGGGAGGCGCTGGGTGGGATTCTGGAGGAACTTATCGCCTACACCGAAACCCATTTCGCCCATGAAGAAGAAATCATGCAGGAACACGGCTACGAAGACGTCGATGGGCATAAGTCGGAACATGATATTTTAACCCATCAGGTCTATGAAATTCGCCGTAAATACATGGCGGGCGCCAGCGCCACGTTATCGATGGAAGTGATGAATTTTTTGAAGAACTGGTTGATTAAGCATATCCAGGGCACCGACCGGAAGTATTCCCGCTTCATGAACCAGCACGGCATGCTGTAGGCGTTTTTTGCCGAGGTTGACGCTTCGGGCGGCAAAACTTGCCGCGCTCAGTGGTCGTATTTGCCGGGGCGGCGGCAAAAATTACCCGGTTCGGGGCGTTTGACCTTTCAGAAGGGGCGTTTTAGGCGGCATGAGAATTGCTTGGTGGGCAGAGATTGCCTCTCGACACTGGCGGTATCTTGCCTATGAGCGCCCAGCTTTCCTCCGCAGCACTACTCGCCCTTCGGCCGACCGCCGAAGCGCAGGTGCGTTTGGCGACGGAAGGACTGTCTTCGCCGGGTTCGGTGGCCGGGCAATTCGCTGCTTTGCTGGCGACGATGCGCGACGGATCGACGGAAACCGCGACGGCGCCGCTATCCGGGGCGCAACAAACCGGCGGTTTCTCGATGGGCGGTCAGGCCGCCGCCGGGGCCGCCGCCGGGGCGGGTGAACACCGGGTGGCGTCGGCGGCGGTGTCGCTGCTGATGCAGGACTTGAACGAAACCCCGGCCGCCAGCGTCCAAGAAGCCTTGACCCCCTCGGCCCGCCGTCGGCAGGCCCCGGCCGACGTCAGCAATCAAGTCGTTGAAGGCACCGTCAACAACGGCGCGCCGATCAGCGCGCCGTGGATGGCCACCTTGATGGCGGCGGGCATGTCCGCCGCGCAGTAACGCCAATCTAACGAAACATCGACCCTTTCGCCGTCATTCCGGCGAAGGCCGGAATCCAGAGCATTTCAGCAACGTATTCGAATAGCCCTGGACCCCGGCCTTCGCCGGGGTGACGGAAAGAAGATTCTGATTTAACTGCGATATTTCTTATCTTAGCGCCTATGGGTTTTCACCAGGGTGATGAAGGTTAATATTTAGTGAGATTAGTATAAGCGTGCTCAATTCCCGCCGGAACTGGACGGATTGCCGATCATCGCCAGAAACTCGCGTCGCGTCGATGGATCGGTGCGGAACGACCCCAGCATCCGGCTGGTCACCATGGTGACGCCCGGTTTGCGGATGCCGCGGGTGGTCATGCATTGATGTTGCGCTTCGATCACCACGGCGACGCCATGGGGCTGGAGCACCTCGTCGATGGTGTTGGCGATTTGCGCCGTCATCTTTTCTTGGATTTGCAAGCGCTTGGCGTAGGTTTCCACCACGCGCGCCAGCTTGGAGATGCCGACCACCCGGCTTTTCGGCAGATAAGCGACATGCGCCTTGCCGATGATCGGCACGACGTGATGTTCGCAATAAGATTCAATGCGAATGTCGCGCAGCACCACCATTTCGTCGTAGCCTTCCACCTCTTCAAAGGTGCCGTGGGTCGAAGGGCAGATCTACTACGAGGTGATCTTCTGGGGAGGCGG
>CALGOL010000196.1 GCA_937960755.1 uncultured Azospirillum sp. | reverse complement strand
TATGGAAGGCGCGCTGAAGCATGCCGGCCACGGCCACGACGACGACGATTGGAAGGAATTCTAAGCCGGTTTTTTGCTTTGTTCGATGCGCCGCCGCGGGGTTCTCCCCGCGGCGGTTTTTTATGGCGAACAAAAACGGCGACAAGAAAAAGGCTCCCAGCCGATAGGGCGGGGAGCCTTTTTCAATAACGGGGATAACGCCACGGCGGCGGCTTACTCCTCCGCCGCCATGTATTCCGGCAGCCATTGCTCATTGGCGGCGGTCAGTTTGGCGATGGAAATCGTCTCGCCGCGCAGCTTCAAGGCGGTTCCGCCAGTGGTTCCCAACACCATGACCGGCGCGCCGGCCGCTTTGGCCGCCGCCTGAACCGCCTCGGCGTCCGCCGCCTTGACGCTCAGCACGTAGCGGCCCTGATCTTCGCCGAACAGCACCTTGGCGTGCAAGCCGTCAAGGCCGGGCAGGGAAGCCCCGATCCCGGACAGCATCGCCATTTCCGCCACCGCGATCAGCAAGCCGCCATCGGAAACGTCGTGGCAGGCGGCGACCTTGCCGGCTTCGATCAGGCCGCGGACGAAATCGCCGTTGCGCCGCTCGACCGCCAGATCCACCGGCGGCGGCGGACCTTGTTCGCGGCCCAGCACTTCGCGCAAGAACAGCGACTGGCCGATGTGGCCGGCGGTGTCGCCCACCAGCAAAATGGTCTCGCCTTCAGCCTTGAAGCCCAGGCCGACCGCGGTCATCACGTCGTCCAGCAACCCGACTGCGCCGATGGCGGGGGTGGGCAGGATGGCTTCGCCGTTGGTCTCATTATAAAGCGACACGTTGCCCGACACGACGGGGAAATCGAGCGCCAGGCAAGCCTCGCTCATGCCTTGAACGGCGCCGACGAACTGCCCCATGATGCGGGGCTTTTCCGGGTTGCCGAAGTTCATGTTGTCGGTGATCGCCAGCGGCTTGGCCCCGACGGCCGTCAGATTGCGCCAGGCTTCGGCCACCGCCTGTTTGCCGCCTTGAACCGGATCGGCGAGGCAATAGCGCGGCGTGCAGTCGGCGGTGACGGCGACGCCCTTGCGGCGGCCGGGGAAACGCACGACCCCGGCGTCGGCTTGGCCCGACATGAAGCGGGTGTCGCCGCCGACCAAGCTGTCGTACTGCTCGAACAGCCAGCGCTTGGAGGCGAGGTCGGGGCAGGACAGCAGCTTGACCAGCGTGTCTTCCAGATTGAGCGACCAGTCGTCGAACACCGCGTCGCTGACCGCCGGGGCGGCCGGGGTCGGCTCCCACGGGCGCTCATACATCGGGGCCTTGTTGGAGATCGGCGCAATCGGCAGATCGCACCATTCCTTGCCGCCCATTTTCAAAGTCAGTCGGCCGGTGTCGGTCAGATGGCCGATGACGGCGAAATCCAGTTCCCACTTGTCGAAAATCGCGCGGGCTTCGTCTTCATGGCCCGGCTTCAGCACGAAGAGCATGCGCTCTTGGCTTTCCGACAGCATGACTTCATAGGCCGTCATGCCGGTTTCGCGCATCGGCACCTTGTCGAGGTCCAATTCGATGCCCAGCCCGCCCTTGCCGGCCATTTCGACCGAAGACGAGGTCAGGCCGGCGGCGCCCATGTCCTGAATCGCCACCACCGCTTCGGTCGCCATCAATTCAAGGCAGGCTTCGATCAGCAGCTTTTCGGTGAACGGATCGCCGACCTGCACGGTCGGCCGCTTTTCTTCCGAATCCTCGGTGAATTCGGCCGACGCCATGGTGGCGCCGTGGATGCCGTCGCGGCCGGTCTTGGAGCCGACATACACCACCGCGTTGCCGACGCCGGCCGCGGCGGAATAGAAAATCCGGTCGGCCTTGGCGACGCCCACCGTCATGGCGTTGACCAGGATGTTGCCGTTGTAAGCGGCGTGGAAGTTGGTTTCGCCGCCGATGGTCGGCACGCCGACGCAATTGCCGTAGCCGCCGATGCCGGCGACCACGCCCGACACCAGATGACGGGTCTTGGGATGGTCGGGGGACCCGAAGCGCAGGGCGTTCATGTTGGCGATGGGGCGCGCGCCCATGGTGAAGACGTCGCGCAAGATGCCGCCGACGCCGGTGGCGGCGCCCTGATAGGGCTCAATGTAAGAGGGGTGGTTATGGCTTTCCATCTTGAAGATGATGGCGTCGCCGTCGCCCGCGTCCACCACGCCGGCGTTCTCGCCGGGGCCGCAGATCACTTGCGGGCCGGTGGTGGGCAGCTTCATCAGCCACACCTTCGACGACTTGTAGGAGCAGTGCTCCGACCACATCACCGAGACGATGCCGAGTTCAGTGAACGTCGGTTCGCGCCCCAGAATCGCCAGCAGGTTGGCGTATTCGTCGGCCTTCAGCCCGTGTTCGGCGGCCAGTTCGGGGGTGACTTTGGGTTCGGTCACGGCGATCATCTCTTATAGGGGCGGATTGGCGGCTACTATTAAGGGGGGCGGCTCGCCAAGGCAAGCCCCCCTTAATCGCGCCAGATCATCGCGCCAGCACCTGCGCCGCTTGCTTGGTCTGGTCCACCGCTCGCGACACCTGCGCCACCGACCCGGCGATTTCGCTGATGCCGGCGGTGACCAGTCCCACCGAACTGGACGCTCCTTGCATGTTGGTGGACATGTCGCGGGTGACGGCGCTTTGCTCCTCCACCGCGCCGGCGGTGACGGCGACGAATTCGCGCACGCTCTCCATCGCCCGGCGGATGGCGCCCAGCGAGGCCACCACTTCGCCGGAAACCGATTGCATGCCTTCGATTTCCTTGGAGATTTGCGCCGTCGCGTTGGCCGATTGGTTGGCGAGGTTCTTCACTTCCCCCGCCACCACGGCGAAGCCCTTGCCGGCCTCGCCGGCGCGTGCGGCTTCGATGGTGGCGTTGAGCGCCAGCAGGTTGATTTGGCCGGCGATGGAGCGAATCAGATCGACGATGCCGCCCATCGCTTTGGCGACGTCGGTCAGGCGCTGGGCGGCGTGATCGGCGGCTTCCGATTCCCTTACCGCGCTTTCGGTGGCGGTTTTTGATCGCATCATGCTGTCGGCGATTTCCCGCGCCGACGCCGCCAGTTCCTCCGCCGCCGCCGCCACGGTTTGAACGTTGGTTTGGGTGCTTTGCGCCGCATGGGCGGACTGGTCGGCTTCGCGCCGCGCCAGGGAAAGAGCGTTATCGATTTCGCCGAAATTGGTGTCGATCATGTCTTTCAATCGACGCAGCAATTCCACCTGCTCGGTCACGTCGGCGGCGAACTCGATTACTTTATAGGGGCGGCCTTGGGCGTCCAGCATCAGATTATAGGTGGCGGATACCCAGATTGTCCGCCGGTCTTTGGTGATGCGGCGAAACTGGCCGGTCTGGTGCTCGCCCCGGTTCAATCGCGCCCAAAAATCGCGATAGTCGCCGCCGGCCGCCTCGGCTGGATCAATAAACATGGCGTGCCGCTGGCCTTTAATCTCGTCCAGCCGATAGCCGGTCAGGCGCAAGAAGTTATCGTTGGCCATCGTCAGCGTTCCGTCCATGGCGTATTCCGCCACGGCTTGCGACCGATGGATGGCGGCGGTCTGGGCTTCGAACTCGGCGTTGGCGATGCGATAGGCGGCGTCAGACCATTCGACAACGAAGCCGGCGCGCTTGTCGCCATCCGTCAGCACGGTGATGCAGAGATCGAACGCCCGCCCGCCGACGCGGATGGTCGCTTTGTGCGAGCCCCGCATGCCTTCGAGCATTTTTCGCTGGTGCGAAGGGTTTTTATGAAAAACGTCGATGCTCTTGCCCACCAACGCGGACGCATCGAAGTTTGGCAGATCGCGCCGTATCTCCGCTTCCGCTTCGCGCAGCAGACGCTTCACCGATGGATTCATATAGGTGATGACAAGATTGGCGTCGGCGATCATCACATTTGCGCCCAATGCGTCGAGCGCTTGCAGTTTCGCCGCCTCGCCGCCGCCCCTCGCGACGCTTGAAAGTAAGCCCAGCATGCTCCGCCTCTCCTTATGTGTAAGGCTTTGCTATAGACGCATTCGATATTGCTTATATATCGAATTGTTCGCATAGCAAAGCATGGCACACTGGGCGGCGGAAATAACGGACTAAAATGCTGTGGTTTTTGTAAAAGCACGGCCTTTGCGCAAAAGCACGAATAAAATTGGTATGTTAGAGACTGATTGCAGCTATCCGGAAAAACAAAAAAATCTTTTGATCGACGCAATAATTCGTTGGCGTGAACCATCCATGCGTCAGTTTAGAACTATCGCAACGGCCGCCCCAGTTGCGCCAAACGCTTGGTGGGACGCGACGGCGATGGCGAATCTGAAAAATCCGGCAGCGACGGCGCCCGCGCGGTGAGTTTCCTCACCATGGCTTCGGTGGCGTCGATGTCGGCGACGGCGCTTTCCAACATCTGTTCGGCGAATTGCGGCCGGGTGAACTTGGCGCGCATTTCCTCCAGCACCGCCAGTTCCGGCTCAAACAATTCACGCGCTCCGATTGGCAAAACCTGATCGTCACGGATTGAGCCGAAGTAGTTCTTCATCGTGCGAATCACCAGCCCAGACATCAGTAAGTCGAGCCGTTCAAACTCAATTTTCAGGTCGCGGACCATGTTTTCGTCCAGACCCGACAAGCGCTCTTCGGTCAGAGCGGTGACGGCGCGCAATTCTTCAACTTTGCGGCGGAAATCGAGATAGGTGGAAAATCGATCCGCCGCCATTTCCCGTTGCGCCCGCTCGCCGGCCTCAATGGCCTTTCGCGCCAGATCTTCAATCGACGCCAGCAGTTCTTTCACTTCGTCGCGGGAGTAGGAGCGTCGCCAGACCATCGTCGTCGCCATTCGTTAGATTGCTCGGTCGCCAAACATTAAGCGGGCGAGGGTTAAAGTATGACAAAGACCGCCGTGGAGCGCCAGTTTCAGCCTGACGGGGCGTCCGCCAAATCAAGGATGACCGGCGTATGGTCGGAGGCTTTTTCGGCCGCCCGCGGCCCGCGGTCAATGAAACAGGCCGCCAGACGGTCGGCCAATTGCGGCGACAGCAGGAAATGGTCGATGCGCAAGCCCAAATCCCGCGGCCAGCAGCCCGCCTGATAGTCCCAGAACGTATAGGCCTTATCGTCGTCATGCAGGGCGCGGTAAGCGTCAGTCAACCCCAGGTTAAGCAATGCGCGCCAACGGCGCAGGGTTTCGGGCTGGAATAAGGCGTCATTGGCGGCGAAGCCTTTCGGGTCGAAGACGTCGCGGGCTTCCGGGATGACGTTGAAGTCGCCAGTGAGCAGAAACGGTATGCGCGCGTTCAGCAGCGTCGCGGCGCGCTCAATCAGCCGATCCATCCAGCGTAATTTGTAGTCGAACTTTTCCGTGCCTAACGGGTTGCCGTTGGGCAGATAAAGCCCGCAAATCCGCACGCCGCCGACGTCGGCCTCCAGATAGCGCGACTGGGGGTCGGTCTCCTCCTCCCCCGGCAGGCGATCAAGGATTTTTTCAAACGGCGCGCGGGTCAGCAACGCCACGCCGTTATAGGCCTTCTGGCCGACGACGAAGCTCT
>CALGOL010000195.1 GCA_937960755.1 uncultured Azospirillum sp. | reverse complement strand
CTTCTTCTGCCCCTTGGCCACCAGATCCTTGATCGCTTCGCGGGCGGCGAGACAAGCCCACCACGCCGCCTCGCGCCGCGGCAAGGCCATCGCCAGCAAGCGAATGGCGTCGACCGGCAAATCGGCGGCCACCAGCGCCGCCGCCAAAGCCGCCGGCGCCCCGTTCGCCCCGGCTTTCACCAGCGGCGCCGCGTCATCGGACAACGTCAGACCGGCCAGCGCTTCGGAGGCGCGAGCGAAACGCAGCTTTGGCATCAGGCCGAAATCAAGTTCCATCCGCTTTTTTCCCAACCGCCGGGTAATTCGTCGTCAAGTTTACGCCAACGGTCATTATTTATGATCGTTGGCGTTCCGGGCCAAACGGCCCGGCGCGGCACATGCCGCGGGTTCTTTTTGCGTCTGAAGGGTTACCTTCAAACGCCGCTGGTATTAGTTGATCGTCACCACGCCGCCTTTGATCTGAACCATGCCGTCGCCGTTAATCTGGGTCATCGCCGACTTGATCTGACATTGGGCGTCGCCGGTGACGCTGACCATCGTCGCCTTGATCGTCACGCCGGCCGCATCGATTTTAATCGAATTCGCGCCGACTTTCAGTTCAATTGATTGCAAGGCTTCGATGGTCGCCTTGCCGGCGTCGGCTTTCACGGAAAAGTTGCCGGCCCCGAGCTTAACTGAATAGTTCCCCGTTTTAACGTCCAGCGTGGCGTTTCCCTTGCTGACCGTCAGCGTTTCATTACCCTTTGAAATCGTCGCGCTGCGATTGCCGGTGGAGACGGTGTAGGAATCGTCGCTTTCCACCGTCACCGTGCGCTTGCCTTTCGACACCGTCAGCTTGTCGTCGCCGGCCGAAACCTCCACCGTGCGATTTCCCTTCGTCACGGTCAGTTTTTCATTGCCTTCGGAGATCGTCGCGGTGCGGTCGCCTTTGCTGATGGTGGTGGTTTCATTCCCTTCGCTGACCGTCAGTTTGCGGTCTTTTTTGACGGTGATGGTCTGGTTGTTGTCGACCTGGAGCGTGTCGTCGTTCTCCACCATGCGTTTGAAGTCTTTTTGCGCATGGAAATAAATTTCTTCCGAATCCTTCTTGTCCTCAAAACGCAACTCGTTGAAGGTTGCGGCGTCGCCCTTGGCGGATGAGCGCGACTTGAAGCCGGATTGGGTTTTATTGTCGGGCAACGTATAGGGCGGCATGTTTTCGCCGTTATAGACGCATCCCACCACCAGCGGCCGGTCGGGGTCGCCTTCCAGAAAGGCCACCACCACCTCCATGCCGATGCGCGGCACGAACTGCGCCCCCCAGTTTTTGCCCGCCATCATCTGCGCCACCCGCACGAAGCACGAGCTTTTCTCATCCTTGGTCCCCAGACGGTCCCAATGGAACTGCACCCGCACCCGGCCGTATTTGTCGGTGTAGATTTCCTCGCCGCTTGGGCCGGTGACGACGGCGGTTTGCGGCCCCTGCACCACCGGTTTGGCGCTCCGGCGCTGCGGTCGGGCGGCGGTCGCCGCCGGAATGGCGGTGAAGCTGTTGCGATAGGTCGGCGGGCTGCTTTGATTGCCGAAATGACTGTAATCCGACGCGACGTGCCGCATCAAGACCGGCACGTAGATCTTATTCTGTTCCGCCGCGATCGGGTGCTGGGCGAGGGTGAATTTCAGCCCCGGCCCCAGGCCGCGATAGCCGCTTTCGCCGTCGCAAAGCTGATATTCCGCCTCGTCCGCCTCCATCAACAGGCGCGACAGAGTGGTTCCATCGGCCTTTTTAGTGTAGCGGCCGGGGTAATCGAAGCGTTCCCAGGATTTGAACGCGCTGACCGACAGCACGGTGGCGGTCGACGCCTGCAAATCGGTTCCCGGCGCTTCAAAATCGTAATCGTCGAGCGTCCATTTGCCCGACTGAAAGGCGTAGCCCGGCCGCCAAGCGTGCAGCCCCAGTTCCGAGCCCTGCCCCTGCCCGGCGTATTCCAGCGATGCGTCCAAGCCGTCGCCGTAGCCGGAGACCGAATCGCTCAGCACCAGGGTGTGCTTGCCGTCTTCATGGGTGAAATAATAATAAATCCCCTCCTCCTCCATCAAGCGGGAGATGAAGGCGAAGTCGGTTTCGCGGTACTGGACGCAATAATCCCGCGCGTTGTGGGTTCCGCTCAGCCCTTGCTTTTTAAAATTGGTGATCCCGGCGTCGGATAAAATGGTTTCAATAATTTGAACGACGGTTTTTTCTTGGAAAATCTTGCAATCGCTGGTGCGGGTGGTCTTCCACAAGTCGGGGACCAGCTCCAGCCGAAAGCTGCGATAGTCGCGCCCCGCCATCGGCCCGGCGGAAAAGCTGCGCACCATGCCGTTGAATTTGCGCGCCGTTCCGCCCTTGCGCGCCACCGACAGCGTAACCGATTTGCCCAGCAAATCGCCAGGCTCAATGGTTTCCTTCTTGGCGGCGACGTCGATGGTGAAGCGGAATAGCTGCGACACGCCCTCTTCGCCGTCGAACGCCAGCGGGATCAGCACGTCGGCCCCCAAGGGGGAACTCAACGACAACAGGCGTCCCGTTTGCACGATGGCGTCGCTCATTCCCGCCGCTCCATAGCCTTAAAGCAAAACAGCCCTTCCCCGATAACGGCCGTGGCGTTCACGCATCTCAGCATCTTGGCTATTTTTTTTCGTCATTCCCGCGAAGGCGGGAATCCATCTTTTCAACAAGTCGGCTGATGAGGTGGACCCCCGCCTTCGCGGGGGTGACGAGAAAAAAAATAGGAAAATCAAAGCAAAAGATGCGCGAACGCCATAGCCGGGCGCCGGGAAGGGCTGTGCGCCAAACCCGCTTTACGCCGACTTGGTGGTCGCCAGATCGTACGACACGGCGATGGGCGAGCCGGCCTTGTTGGCGTTGTCGTAGGGGATGAACTTGTATTCCATCTTGGTGAAGCTGATGGAGATGCTTTCCGCCGGACGGTCGCCGCCCGACGACATCGAGTACGACGACACCAGCGCTTCAGTCAGGATGTACGAAGCATAGGTGTTGCCGGGGCTGCCGGTGGTGACCAGGTGGATTTCCACCTTCTTGCCGATGGCGCCGGTGCAAGCTTCGGTGAAGAACTTCGGCGAAGAGGAGTCCATCAACTTGGTGATGGTCACTTCCGACACCGACGGCTCGGAAGCTTCGCGGTTGGAGGTCGAGCCCGACGGGGTGGAGATGGCGCGACCGACGCCCCACTGGATCGACTGAATGTCCAGCCACTTCTTATGATTTTCGTGGGTGGCTTCGCCGTCGATGCCTTCATACTTGATATAAATCGCCATAACTAAGACTCCCTTCCTCTGTCCATTTCTCTGTGAGCGACGCGCTCGATGCGAGGTTTATTACACCAGTTTATTACCAGCAGTTTAATCTTGCTGATTACTATACTGTCACGTTATTTCGTAAGTGAAACAGCCGTCCGTATCCACCGATACGGAAACTGCATTCACCCCCAAACCGTCCCCCAGCCGCGCCAGGATGCGCGACGACAAGGCCGGCAACAAAGTGCGGTTGAGGATGTTTTCGATGTTGCGGGCGCCGCTTTCCACCTCGCGGCAACGTTCGGCGACCGCATCCACCAATTCCGGCGAAAAGCTGAACGGCGCTTTGTAATTCTCCGCCAGCCGCTTCTTGATTCGGCCCAACTGCAAGACGACGATTTTCTTCAAGTTTTCGTCCGACAGCGGGAAATACGGCACGATGGTGGTGCGGCCCAGGAAGGCCGGCTTGAACCACTTCAGCAGCTCCGGCCGCAGCGCCTCCAACAGCCCGTCGGCGTCCGGCATGGTTTCCGGGTCGGCGCACAGCTTATGGATCAAGTCGGTGCCGGCGTTGGAGGTCATAATCAAGACGGTGTTCTTGAAGTCGATGTCCCGCCCTTCGCCGTCCTTGATGATCCCTTTGTCAAATACTTGGAAGAAGATGTCCTGCACGCCGGGATGGGCTTTTTCCAGCTCGTCCAGCAGCACCACCGAATAGGGCCGGCGGCGCACCGCTTCGGTCAAGACGCCGCCTTCGCCGAAACCGACGTAGCCCGGCGGCGACCCCAGCAGCAGCGAAACCTTATGTTCTTCCTTGTACTCGGTCATGTTGATGGTGGCGACGTTCTGTTCGCCGCCGTAGATCAGGTCGGCCAGCGTCAGCGCAGTTTCGGTCTTGCCGACGCCGGACGTGCCGACCATCAAGAACACCCCGATGGGCTTGCGCGGGTCGGTCAGCTTGGCCCGGCTGGTCCACATCGCTTGCGCGATGGCCTCCAGCGCGTGATCCTGGCCGATGATGCGCTCCATCATGCGGTCTTTCAGGTTCAAGACCGTCTTGATCTCGTCCGACACCATGCGGCCGACCGGCACGCCGGTCCAATTGGCCACCACTTCCGCCACCGCCTGGCCGTCGACTTCCGCCTTGACCAGCGGGCTTTCGCCCTGCACCGTCTTCAATTCGGCTTTCAAACCGGCCAGCTTTTCACGCAACGGCGCAGCCTCGGCTTCGGCCGCCGCCTGGGCCGCCGCCTGGGCCGCTGCGCCGCCGGCCTCCTTGGCCTTGGCGTGGACATCAAAAATGGCGTTGCGGGTCTCGTTGACCTGAGCCACCAAATCCAGTTCCTGCTTCCAGCGCGCCTCCAGCGCCGCCAATTCATCTTCCGCCTTGGCGCGCTTTTCCGCCAAAGCCTCCAACTGTTCGGCGTGATCGACGCCGACCGAGGCTTCACGCTTCAGGATGTCGATTTCGGTGTCGGTCAGCGCGATGGTGCGGCGGCGGTCTTCGACGGCGGCCGGGGTGGCGTTCTGGCTCATGCCGACGCGGGCGCAGGCGGTGTCCAGCAGGCTGACCGCCTTGTCGGGCAATTGGCGGGCCGGGATGTAGCGGTGGGACAGCCGCACCGACTCCACCACGCCTTCGGTGACGATGGAGATGTTGTGGTGGCGCTCCAGCGTGGCGACAAGGCCGCGCATCATGTCCACCGCCACCGCTTCCGTCGGCTCCTCCACCTTCACCACCTGGAAGCGGCGAGTCAGCGCCGGGTCTTTTTCAAAATATTTCTTGTATTCCGCCCAGGTGGTGGCGGCGATGGTGCGCATTTCGCCGCGCGCCAAGGCCGGCTTCAGCAGGTTGGCGGCGTCGTTCTGCCCGGCTTGGCCGCCGGCCCCGATCAGCGTGTGCGCTTCGTCGATGAACATGATGATCGGCTGGGAAGAGGACTTGACCTCCTCAATCACGCCCTTCAAGCGATTTTCAAACTCGCCCTTCATCCCGGCGCCGGCTTGCAGCAAGCCCAAATCCAGCGACAGCAGCCGCACGCCCTGCAATTGCGGCGGCACGTCGCCGGCGGCGATGCGGATGGCGAAGCCTTCCACCACCGCCGTTTTGCCGACGCCGGCTTCGCCGGTGAGGATCGGGTTGTTCTGGCGACGACGGGTCAGAATGTCGATGATCTGGCGGATTTCGGCGTCGCGCCCCAGCACCGGATCAATCTTGCCGTCCTTGGCGCGCTGGGTGAGGTCGATGGTGTATTGGTCAAGA
>CALGOL010000194.1 GCA_937960755.1 uncultured Azospirillum sp. | reverse complement strand
CTCCAAAACCCTCTCCCCCCTGGGGAGAGGGTGGAGCCGGAGGCTCCGGGTGAGGGGGCGGTGAGCGAAAACGCCGCGAATGGCGAAGTTTTCCCCCTCACCCTGCCCTCTCCCCAGGGGGGAGAGGGTTCAATGCGGCTGATATGTTTGCTTTCCATCAGTCCGCCCTCACATCCGGAACACGCCGAAGCGCGGGGCCGGTATCGGCGCGTTGAGCGCCGCCGACAGCCCCAGACCCAGCGCCATGCGGGTGTCGGCGGGGTCGATCACCCCGTCGTCCCACAGCCGCGCCGAGGCGTAATACGGGTGGCCTTCCCGTTCGTACTGGGCGCGGATCGGCGCCTTGAACGCCTCCTCCTCCTCGGCGCTCCAGCTTTTGCCCTGGCCTTCGAGATTGTCGCGGCGCACCTGCGCCAGCACGCCGGCCGCCTGCTCGCCGCCCATCACCGAGATGCGGGAGTTCGGCCACATCCACAAGAAACGCGGGCTGTAGGCGCGGCCGCACATGCCGTAATTGCCGGCGCCGTAGCTGCCGCCGATGATGACGGTCAGCTTCGGCACTTGCGCGCAGGCCACCGCCGTCACCAGCTTGGCGCCGTCCTTGGCGATGCCGCCGGATTCGTACTTGCGGCCGACCATGAAGCCGGTGATGTTCTGCAAGAACACCAGGGGAATGCCGCGCTGACAGCACAACTCGACGAAGTGGGCGCCCTTCAGCGCGCTTTCCGAGAACAAAATGCCGTTGTTGGCGATGATCCCCACCGGATAACCGAAGATGTGAGCGAAGCCGGTGACCAGCGTCGTGCCGTAGAGCGGCTTGAATTCGTCAAAGTCGGAGCCGTCGACGACACGGGCGATGACCTCGCGGACGTCGAACGGCTTGCGCGGGTCGGCCGGGATGACGCCGTAAAGTTCGTCCGCCGGATAGAGCGGCTCAGCCGGCGCCTTGAGGGCCAGAGCCGGATTTTTGCGACGGTTCAGATTGGCGACGATGTTGCGGGCGATGTTGAGCGCATGGCCGTCGTTCATGGCGTAATGGTCGGCGACGCCGGAGGTGCGGCAATGCACGTCCGCCCCGCCCAGGTCTTCGGCGCTCACCACCTCGCCGGTGGCGGCTTTGACCAAGGGCGGGCCGCCCAAGAAGATGGTGCCTTGGTTGCGGACGATCACCGCCTCGTCGGACATGGCGGGCACGTACGCGCCGCCCGCGGTGCAACTGCCCATCACCACGGCGATTTGCGGAATGCCCTTGGCCGACATATTGGCCTGATTGAAGAAGATGCGGCCGAAATGGTCGCGGTCGGGGAACACCTCGTCCTGATTGGGCAGGTTGGCGCCGCCGGAATCCACCAGATAGATGCAGGGCAGATTGTTTTGTTCGGCGATTTCCTGCGCCCGCAGGTGCTTCTTGACGGTCAGCGGGTAATAGGTGCCGCCCTTCACCGTGGCGTCATTGGCGACGATGACGCATTCCTGGCCCGACACCCGGCCGACGCCGGTGATGACCCCGGCCGCCGGCACGTCGTCGGCGTAAACGCCGTACGCCGCGAGTTGCGACAGTTCGAGAAACGGCGCGCCGGGGTCGAGCAGGCCGCGCACCCGGTCCCGCGGCAGCAGCTTGCCGCGCGACAGGTGGCGTTCGTTGGCCTTCGCCCCGCCGCCCTGCTTGATTTGCGCCACCTTGTCCCGCAGATCGGCGGTCAGCGTCGCCATGGCCTCGTAATTGCGGGCGAAATCGCCGCTGCGGGGGTCGAGGCCGGTTTTGAGCGCCGTCATCAGACGGTTTCCCGGAACAGTTCGCGGCCGATCAGCATGCGGCGGATTTCCGAGGTGCCGGCGCCGATTTCATACAGCTTGGCGTCGCGCAGGAAACGGCCGGTGGGGTATTCGTTGATGTAGCCGTTGCCGCCCAGGGTCTGGATCGCCTCCAGCGCCATCCAGGTGGCCTTTTCCGCCGAATACAGGATGGCGCCGGCGGCGTCCTTGCGGGTGGTCTCGCCGCGGTCGCACGACTTGGCCACCGCATAGACGTACGCCCGGCAGGCGGCCAGCGTGACGTACATGTCGGCGAGCTTGCCTTGCATCAACTGGAATTCGCCGATCGGCTGGCCGAACTGCTTGCGGTCATGGACGTACGGCACCACCACGTCCATGCAGGCCTGCATGATGCCCAAGGGGCCGCCCGACAGCACGGCGCGTTCGTAATCCAGACCGCTCATCAGCACGTTGACGCCGCGGCCGACGCCGCCGAGGATGTTCTCCTCCGGCACTTCGCAATCTTCAAACACCAGCTCGCCGGTGTTGGAGCCGCGCATGCCCAGCTTGTCGAGCTTCTGCGCCACCGAAAAGCCCTTGAAGGTCTTTTCCACCAGAAAGGCGGTGATGCCGCGCGGACCGGCGCCGATGTCGGTCTTGGCGTAGATCACCATGGTGTCGGCGTCGGGGCCGTTGGTGATCCACATTTTCGAGCCGTTCAACACATAGCGGTCGCCGCGCTTTTCGGCGCGCAGCTTCATCGACACCACGTCGGAACCGGCGTTGGGTTCCGACATCGCCAGCGCGCCGACATGCTCGCCGGAGATCAGCTTGGGCAGGTAGCGGCGCTTCTGGTCCTCAGTGCCGTTCTTGCGGATCTGGTTGACGCAGAGGTTGGAGTGGGCGCCGTAGCTCAAGCCGACGGAGGCGGAGGCGCGGGAGATTTCCTCCATCGCGATGACGTGCTCGAGATAGCCCATGCCGGCGCCGCCGTATTCCTCCTCGACCGTCACGCCGAGGATGCCGAGGTCGCCCATCTTGCGCCACAAATCGGCGGGAAATTCATTTTCCCGGTCGATGTCGGCCGCCCGCGGGGCGATTTCCGCCGCGGCGAAATTCGCCACCGTTTCCCGCAGCATGTCCGCGGTTTCGCCGAGATCGAAATTGAGCATGGGAATATGAGCGGCCGACATTGCGCGTTTTCCATCCCTGAATTGGTTGTCGTTCGTTTCTTACTTTCCAACCCTCTCCCCCCTGGGGAGAGGGTGGCGGCGAAGCCGGCGGGTGAGGGGGTGATGTGCGGAAACATCGCGGATTGGCGAAGTTTCCCCCTCACCCTACCCTCTCCCCTGGGGGGAGAGGGTGTTTTGTGTCACCCGTATCAGCCTCTATCTTAGAAACGAACGTACGTTCGTTTGTTGAACGATGCAAGCGGGATTCTGATGCGTCGGAGAAATTTTTGCTGCGCTTATGCTGCGCAGCAAAAACTTTATTGCGGCGCCAAACGAACCGCGCCGTCCAGTCGCAGCACCCCGCCGTTCATCATGCCGGTGCGCACAATATGCAGCACGGTGGCGGCGTATTCGTCGGGCTTGCCGAGACGATGGGG
The DNA here is from genome assembly GCA_937960755.1 of uncultured Azospirillum sp. Taxonomy (GTDB): domain Bacteria; phylum Pseudomonadota; class Alphaproteobacteria; order Azospirillales; family Azospirillaceae; genus Azospirillum. Next base: position 568 of record CALGOL010000194.1, on the reverse strand, counting down.
ATAGAGCGTGCCGGCGATCAACGATTCCCGCACTTCGTCCGACATGCCGGCCAGCATCGGGGTTTCAAACAGTCCCGGCGCAATCGCCATCACCCGTACGCCTTGCGGGGCCAGCTCGCGCGCCGCCGGCAGGGTCAAGGACGCCACCCCGCCTTTGGACGCCGCATAGGCGCATTGGCCGATCTGGCCTTCAAACGCGGCGATGGAGGCGGTGTTGACGATCACCCCGCGTTCGCCATCTAGGTCGCCTTCCAGCGGCGGCAAGGCCAGCATGGCTTCCGCCGCCAGCCGCATGACGTTGAAGGTGCCGATCAGGTTGACGGTTATGACCTTGGCGAAGCCGTCCAGCGGCGCCGCCCCTTTGCGCCCCACCAGCTTGGCCCCGGCGACGATGCCGGCGCAGTTGACGGCGATGCGGGCGGGGCCATGGGCTTGCGCCCCCGCCGCCAGCGCCGCCTTGACCGAGTCTTCCGACGTCACGTCGCAGACCACGCCAAGGCCGCCGACGTCGGCAGATGTGGCCTTGACGGCGTCGGCGTTGACGTCCAGCAGCGTGACCTTGGCCCCG
>CALGOL010000193.1 GCA_937960755.1 uncultured Azospirillum sp. | reverse complement strand
ACCGCGGCCGCGCCAAGCTGTTGGCCGACCGGGCGGTGAAGCTGCTGCCCGCCGGCTCGCCGCGCCGTTTGCGGGCGCAGGACATCGCCGGTCAGCTCGCCCGCCCCAAGGCCGGGGAGTAACGGCTCATCCTCATGCCGCAAGGTGATCGGGTGAATGGATTAAGGCCCTTCTCCCCTTGCGGGAGAAGGGTTGGGATGAGGGGAAAAACTTCGTCAGCTTAGGACTTTTCCGGCCATCCGGCCGTACACCCCCTCACCCTATCGCCTTCGGCTCTTCCCTCTCCCGCTTGGGCGAGAGGGATGTTTTCCTTCAACCGATTACTCCACCTTATCCCGAAAGCCGCTTGCCATGGCGGTGCGGCTTCGCGCAATCTGCCCGCCGACATTCGACCCTAGGGAATCCCAGTCCATGCCGTTCACCCCCGTCGCCTTCCGCCGCTTCGCCGCCGCCGCCCTGTCGCTGGCCGCCCTGCCATTTTACACGGCGCCGGCTGCGGCCGGGGTGGACGAAGGCGACCGCCCCGCCATCGAACGCATCGTTCGCGAGTACCTCATCGCCAATCCCGAAGTGCTGGTGGAGGCGATGCAGGCGCTGGAGCAGCGCCAGCAAACCGCCGCCGACCAGAAAGCCCGCGCCGCGCTGAAGCAGAACCGCCAGCAAATCTTTAACGACGACGCTTCGCCGGTGGGCGGCAACCCCAAAGGCGACGTCACGGTGGTGGAGTTCTTCGACTATAACTGCGGCTATTGCAAAGCGGTGCATGACGACGCCTTGAAGCTGGTCAAGGACGACGGCCGTCTGCGTTATGTTTACAAGGAATTCCCCATCCTCGGCCCCGGCTCCGTCGTCGCCGCCAAGGCGGCGCTGGCAGCCCGCGCCCAAGGCAAGTACGTTGAAGCCCATAACGCGCTGATGAGCCATCGCGGCCGACTGGACGAAGCGGCGGTGTTGCGCATTCTGGGCGACGCCGGGCTGGACGTCACCAAGCTGAAGGCCGACATGGAGGCCCCCGCCGTCGCCAAGGCCATCGAATCGAACCTGCTGCTGGCCGACAAGCTGGGAATTCGCGGCACGCCGGCCTTCATCATCGGCGATGAACTCGCCCCCGGCGCCATCAAGCTGGATGAAATGAAGCGCATGGTCGCCGAAGCGCGCAAGAAATGACCGCCGCACAAAAGCTGACAACCGTCGTCTTCGACGTCGGCAACGTGTTGGTCGAATGGGACCCGCGGCATCTCTACCGCGACCTGTTCGACGGCGACGAAATGCTGATGGAAGACTTCTTATCCGAAGTTTGCACCCCGGAATGGAACGCCGAGCAGGATCGCGGCCGGTCGTGGGCGGAAGCTGTGGCGGTGTTGACCGCCGAACGCCCCGACTGCGCCGAGTTGATCCGCGCCTTTGACGAATGCTGGTCGGCCACTGTGCCCGGCGAAATCGAAGGCTCGGTCGACCTGCTCCGCCGGTTGAAAGGCCAGGGAACCCCGCTCTACGCGCTGACCAATTTTTCCGCCGAAAAGTTCGAAGAAACCCGGCGGCGTTTTGATTTCTTCGACCTGTTCGACGGCATTGTCGTTTCGGCGCACGAACGATTGATAAAGCCCGACCCGGCGCTCTATCGCGTGCTGTTCGACCGCTACGGCCTTGATCCCAGGACTTGCGCCTTCATCGACGATTCGGCGCCGAACGTCGCCACGGCGCGGGACCTCGGCATGACGGCGTGGCGCTTTGTCGGCGCCGCGCAGTTTGAGGCCGATCTTGTCGCCGCCGGGCTGCTCAAACCCTAGCCATGCATTGAAGGCATAGCTCCCGCAGCGAGACAGGCGGATTGAACAGAGCTGGAAACTCGCCAGATGCTTGTCCGTGATGCCGCTACGGAGAATGCGCCCGTGACCGACCTGTTTTCCCCCGCCCGCCTTGGTTCGCTGGAACTCGCCAACCGCATCGTTATGGCGCCGCTGACCCGCAGCCGCGCCGGCGCCGGCGACGTGGTCAAGCCGATGACCGCGATCTACTATGCCCAACGCGCCAGCGCCGGGCTGATAATCACCGAAGCCTCGCAAATCTCGCCGCAAGGCAAGGGCTACGCCTGGACCCCCGGCATTCACAGCGCCGAGCAGATCGCCGGCTGGAAAGCCGTCACCGACGCGGTCCACGCCGCGGGCGGCAAGATTTTCATTCAGCTATGGCATGTCGGCCGCGTCTCCCACCCCGATCTTCAGCCGGGCGGCGCGCTGCCCGTCGCGCCTTCGGCCGTGCAACCGGCGGTGGAGGCGTTCACCGAAACCGGCATGAAGCCCGCCGTCACCCCGCGGGCGCTGGAACTGGCGGAACTGCCGGGCATCATCGACGACTACCGCCGGGCGACGGAAAACGCGCTGATGGCCGGCTTCGACGGCGTCGAAGTCCACGCCGCCAACGGCTATTTGCTGGATCAGTTCCTCAGCGAAAACACCAATCTGCGCGACGACGCCTATGGCGGGTCGGTGGAGAACCGCGTGCGCTTGGTTGACGAGGTGGTGCGCGCCGTGGTCGCCGTCGCCGGGGCGGATCGCGTCGGCGTGCGGATTTCCCCGGTCAACAACCGCAACGACCTGACCCACCGCGACCCTGAACCGACCTTCACCCATCTGGTGGACCGGCTGAACGACGCCGGAGTGGTTTACCTGCACGTCATCGAAGGCTGGACCGGCGGGGCGCGCGACGTCGGCGGCTTTGACCTCGATAAGCTGCGCCAGCGCTTCAAGGGCGTCTATATGACCAACAACGGCTACGACAAGGCGCTGGCGGTCGACACGCTGGCGGCGGGCAAGGCGGATTTGATCTGCTTCGGCCGGCCGTTCATTTCCAACCCCGATCTGGTGGAGCGGCTGCGCCGCGACGCGCCGCTCAACCCGCTGGACGCCTCGACGCTCTACGGTGGCGACGAGCGCGGCTATCTCGATTATCCGACGCTGGGGTGAGTGGGAGGCTGGGGTGAGGCGCTGAGACGGGGGCGGGCGCCGCCCTCGTCACCCCGTCTTCTTCGCACCGATCTTCGGTTCTTCCCCCGCCAGCAGCCGGCGGATGTTGGCTTCGTGCCGCACGAACACCAGCACGGCGATAAACAGCGCCAGCCCCGCCGTTTCCGGCCCGGCGAAATAATAAGCGCTGAGCGGGCTAAGGCCGATGGCGACCAAGGCCGATAGCGATGAAATGCGGAACAAGGCCGCGGTCGCCGCCCACGTCAGGCAAGCCCCCAACCCCACCGGCCAAGCCACCGCCAGCAGCACGCCCAAAGCGGTGGCCACCCCCTTGCCGCCCTTGAAGCCCAGCCACACCGGGAAACTGTGGCCCAGCATGGCGGCGCCGCC
>CALGOL010000192.1 GCA_937960755.1 uncultured Azospirillum sp. | reverse complement strand
ACCCGGAGGCTTCGCCTCCACCCTCTCCCCAGGGGGGAGAGGGTTATTTTCCTTCGCCCGTTCGCCATGGGGTGACGGCGATGGGTTTGGTTTTTAAGCGACGTTCCCAACCGTTTTTAGTGCGACGCCTTCTCCTGGCCGGTGACCTGACGCCACCAGCGCGGATGATGCTTCTTCGCCCAAGCGTGGGTGACGACGCCTTCCACCATGGCGCGGATGGTGCCCTGCACCCAGATGGCGGCGTAGACATGCACGATGATGCTGGCGATCAGCGCCATCGCCGACAGGGAATGCGCCAGCAAGGCCAACCGGATCCATTCAATCGGGAACTGCCCGGCGAAGTACGGCCGCCAAGCGATGATCCCGGAGCCCAGCAGCACCAGCATGCACAAGACCATGATCCAGAACATGGCCTTCTGCCCGCCGTTGTAGCGGCCGATGTCGCCGACTTCGCGGCCCTTCATCACTTCCTTGACCGCCAGCATCCACTTGACGTCTTCGCTGTTAATCAGATTGTGATGGGCGTAGCGGAAGAACTGGCGGGCGAACGCCAGGAACATCACCACGCCGATGAAGGGATGGACGATGCGGGCGAGCTGCGGCGTGCCGAACACCCCGGTCAGCCAGAAAAACGCCGGGTAGAAGAAGGCCAGCCCGGAAATCGCCAGCAGCACAAAGCAGACGGCGACGATCCAGTGATTGATGCGTTCGGCCGCGCCGTAGCGCTTAATCAGTTTCTCGCTCATGCCGCGGGTTCCTTCTCTTTGGCTTTTTCGTTCTGGCCGTCGTGTTCTTCCTCATCGGTGCGGTTGGGGCCGACGGTGATGTAATGGAAGAAGCCGAACAGGCCGGCGGCGGCGATGCCCAGGGTGGCGAACGGCTTCAGCACGTCCTTCCACAAGCCCACCGCCTTGCTGATCGACGGCTTGTCCGGCAGGCCGGCGTAGTGCTGCGGCTTGTCGGCGTGGTGCAGCACGTACATGACGTGGGTGCCGCCCACCCCCGCCGGGTCGTACAGGCCGGCGTTCTGGTAGCCGCGGTCCTTCAGGTCGGCGACGCGGGTCGCCGCCACGTCTTTCATGTCTTCCTTGGAGCCGAACTGGATGGCGCCGGTCGGGCAGGTCTTGACGCAGGCCGGCTCCAGCCCCACCGACACGCGGTCGGAGCACATGGTGCACTTGTACGCCTTGTTGTCGGCCTTGCTCAGCCGCGGCACGTTGAACGGGCAGCCCGCCACGCAATAGCCGCAACCGATGCAATTTTCCTGGTGATAATCGACGATGCCGTTCTTGTACTGCACAATGGCGCCCGGCGACGGGCAAGCCTTCAAGCAGCCGGGATCGGCGCAATGCATGCAGCCGTCCTTGCGGATCAGCCATTCCAGCTTGCCTTGCTCCTCCACTTCCGTGAAGCGCATGACCGTCCAGGCTTGGTCCGACAGGTCGACCGGATTGTCGTAGACGCCGACGCAAGAGCCGACGTCGGCGCGCAGTTCGTTCCATTCGGAACACGCCACCTGACACGCCTTGCAGCCGATGCAGACCGACACGTCGATCAGCTTGGCGATTTCTTGCGGATTGCGGACCTGCGGCGGCTCGGTCGGGCTGGCGGAGCGGCGCAGGATGTCCAAAGATTGCAACGCCATGTAATCAGACTCCCACGATCTTTTCGACGTTCACCAGGAACGCCTTGTATTCCGGCGTCTGGGTGTTGCAGTCGCCAACGGCGGGGGGCAGGTTGTTGGACAGGTAGCCTTTTTTCGCCACCGTCTCCCAACCCCAGTGCAGCGGAATGCCGACCTGATGGACGGTCTTCGACTGCACCGTCAGCGCCTTGATGCGCTTGGTGACGACGGCGCGCGCCTTGATGAAGCCGCGCTTGGACGACACCTTGACCCAGTCGCCGGCCTGAATGCCCTTTTCCTTCGCCAAGGCTTCGCCGATTTCGACGAACTGTTCGGGCTGGGCGATGGCGTTGAGCCGCACGCCCTTGGTCCAGAACTGGAAATGCTCGGTCAGGCGATAGGTGGTGCCGACGTAAGGATAATCGGCGGACGTTCCCAGCCGTTCCTTATCGGCCTTGAAGATGCGCACCGCCGGGCTGGTGGACACTTTGGGGTGCATCGGGTTGGCGGGCAGCGGGCTTTCCATCGGCTCGTAATGTTCCGGGAAAGGACCGTCCGCCAGCTTGTCGGTGGCGAACAGCCGGCCGACGCCTTCCGGGTTCATGATGAACGGGTTCATGCCGGCTTCCGGCGGCGAATCGACCTTGAAGTCGGGGACGTCGGCGCCCGCCCACTTCTCGCCGTTCCAGGCGATCAGGTTGCGCTTCGGGTCCCACGGCTTGCCCGCCGGGTCGCACGACGCGCGGTTGTAGATGATGCGGCGGTTGGCCGGCCACGCCCACGCCCAGCCCGGCGTATTGCCCAGGCCGGTGTCGGTGTTGTCGCGCCGCGCCATCTGATTGCCGGCTTCGGTCCAAGAGCCGGCGAAAATCCAGCACGCCGACAAGGTGGTTCCGTCGTCGCGCATCTGCGCGAAGCTGGAAAGCTGTTCACCCTTGCGCAGCAACAGCTTGCCGGGGTTCTTCGGATCGGGGACGTCCACCAGCGCCCGGCCGTTCAGCTCCTTCGCCAGTTCTTCCGGCGTCGGCTCCAGCGGGTTGCGATAGGGCCAAGCCAGCTTGGTGATGGGTTCCGGCGCCTTGCCGCCTTCCTTGACGTACAGTTCGCGCACCGCCCAATAGATTTCAGCGATGATTTCCTGGTCGGTCTTGGCTTCGCCGGGCGCGTCGGCGCCTTTGTAGTGCCATTGCAGCCAGCGCGAGGAATTGACGATGGCGCCGTCTTCTTCGGCGAAGCAAGTGGACGGCAGGCGGAAGACTTCGGTCTTGATGTCCGCCGGCTTGACGTCGTTAATCTCGCCGTGATTGGCCCAGAACGACGCGGTTTCAGTGGAGATCGGGTCGATCACCACCATGTATTTCAGCTTCGAGAAGCTGGCTTGGGTCTTGCGCGCGTCGGGGAAGCTGGTCAGCGGGTTGAAGCCCTGCACGATCAGGCCGTTGACCTGGCCGTTGTGCATCATATCCATGACTTGCAGCACGTCGTACAGCTTGTCCCACTTGGGCAGCCAGTCGTAACCCCAGTTGTTTTCCGCCGTGGCGTTTTCGCCGTAGAACCACTTCAGCAGGCTGACGAAGAACTTCGGCGTGTTGGCCCAGAAGTTAAGCTGGCCTTGCTGCAACGCCTTGGGCGCGGTCTTCTTGATGTAGTCGTCAAATGTCGGGTGGGCTTTTTCATTCGGCAGGGTGAGGTAACCCGGCAGATTGGTGGACAACAGCCCGAGATCCGACAAACCTTGAATGTTGGAGTGGCCGCGCAGCGCGTTGACGCCGCCGCCCGGCATGCCGATGTTGCCCAGCAGAAGCTGGATCATCGCCATGGTGCGGATGTTCTGCGCGCCGGTGGTGTGCTGGGTCCAGCCCAGGGCGTAGAGGATGGTGCCGACCTTGTCGCGGGCCGACGTCTCGCCCAAATGCTTGCACACCGACAGGAAGCCGGCCTTCGGGCTGCCGGTCAGGTCTTCCACCAGTTCGGGCGTGTAGCGGGCGTAGTGGGCCTTCATCAGGTTCCACACGCAGCGCGGATGCGCCAAGGTCGGGTCGGTTTTGGCCGTGCCGTCCTCGTTCATCTCGTACGACCAGCTCTTGCGGTCATACTTGCCCTTGGCTTCGTCAAAGCCGGAGAACAGGCCCTCGTCGAAACTATAGCCTTCCGACACGATGTAGGAGGCGTTGGTGAAGGCCTTGACGTATTCCCACTGGATCTTGTCGTTGTTGACCAGCCAGTTAATGACGCCGCCCAGGAAGACGATGTCGGAGCCGGCGCGGATCGGAACATATTCGTCCGCCACCGCCGCCGAGCGGTTGTAGCGCGGATCGACGACGACGATGCGCGCGCCCTTCTTCTTGGCTTCAATCGCCCATTTGAAGCCGACCGGGTGGGCTTCCGCCGGGTTGCCGCCCATCACCAAAATGAAGTTGGCGTTCTTGAAATCGACCCAGGTGTTGGTCATCGCGCCGCGGCCGAAAGTGGCGGCCAGCGCCGCCACCGTCGGCCCGTGACAAACGCGGGCCTGGGCGTCGGTGCCGACGATCCCCAGCGAGCGCATGAACTTCTGCGTCAGGATGCCGGTCTCATTCGACGACGCCGACGCGGTCAGCATGGCGGTGGAGGTCCAGCGGTTGACCGTCGCGCCGTCCTTGCCCTTCTCGATGAAGTTGGCGTCGCGGTCGTTCTTGATGTGGCGGGCGATGCGCTCCACCGCCTCATGCCAGGAAATCCGCTTCCATTCCGACGAACCGGCTTCGCGCACTTCCGGGTGTTTCAGCCGGTTGGGGCTGTGGACGAAGTCCAACAGACCGGCGCCCTTGGGACAGAGCGAGCCGCGGCTGACCGGGTGGTCGGGGTCGCCTTCGATATGGACGATTTCCGCCTTGGCGTTCTTCGCCCCGTCGCCGATGCTGTACATCAGCAGGCCGCAGCCCACCGAGCAATAGGGGCAGGTGTTGCGCACTTCCTTGGCGCGGGCCAGCTTGAATTGGCGCACCTGCGCCGTCGCGGTTTCAGGGAGGAAGCCCAGCGCCGCCATGCTGGTGGCTGAAAGCCCCCCCGCCGAAAATTTGAAGAATTGTCGACGACTGACTTGCATGTTTCCTCCCGGACGAAGCGTTGCCTGACGCGCCGGGACCGTTGGCGGCGCCGTCGCGCGCCGCCCTTGGCAGGTTCCGTGCCAATCGGAAGAAACCATGCGATTGCTGGGTTCTTAACGCATTGCTGCATTGCAATATCGGACATTCTGTCCGCATCGTTTGGACAAAATGTCCCTACATTTTTTGCCTGACGCGCCGGGACCGTTGGCGGCGCCGTCGCGCGCCGCCCTTGGCAGGTTCCGTGCCAATCGGAAGAAACCATGCGATTGCTGGGTTCTTAACGCATTGCTGCATTGCAATATCGGACATTCTGTCCGCATCGTTTGGACAAAATGTCCCTACATTTTTTGCGAATGGTCTTGTTGCGGCGCAATATAGCCCTATATGTCATGGCCTTTGGCCGGCTATCCGACCGCGCACGGAAATTGCTTACGCTGCGGCCTCGACCCCGACACGCGCGATTGGAGCCCCCGCCCGATGACCCCGTCCCCCGTCCAGAATCTCGCCGACCACCATTCCGCCGACCTGCAAGCCGCGATGGACGCCGCCGGACTTTCGCCCGGCCGCTCGCCGGAACCGGTGCGCCTGCCGGACCCGGCGCGGCTGTTCGCCAATCGCGCGGCGCGGC
>CALGOL010000191.1 GCA_937960755.1 uncultured Azospirillum sp. | reverse complement strand
CGACGCGACCCAGCGCTCGACCCGCTGGCGCGCCTTGGCGCAGGCCTCCGATTCGCGGCAAGCTTGCCCCGCCGCCTTGGCGATGGCCTTCTCCTGCGCCCGGTCTTCCTTGCCCGACTCGGCCTGCGCCGCTAGGGCGTCCCATATTTGGGCCTCAACCTCGGACAGAACCCCAATAGGCACTTTGTAGCGCAGCCTAAGCCGGCGGTCGGAGCCCGGAAGCTCAACATCGTGGTTCAGCGTGACCGACCAGCGGGCCGGAATGGCGTCGATGTCGATTTCAACGCCATCGCCCCGCTGCATTGCAGCAATGCGCCGCAGCATGTCGCGGCGGGCGTCTTCGTCGGCGTATGCGCCGCCGGAGTTTTCCTGATCGTTCATGGGCTTGCTTCATGTTTTTGGGGCGGCGGCGGCGGGGCTCCGGCGTCGCCACCCTACCGCGTCCGGGGCTTTGGCGACAGGAATTTCCTTAGTGTTCAAGGGCTGATAGTTAGCATTTACGTTAGTATTGTGTCTGACCAGTCTGGACACTGCATCACACTGCGCCTATTATACATAACCAGACCGCAGCGAGCCGATGTTCGGCCCCGGCGCGTCTCGCTATCGTTTTAAAGGATTGCAATCATGCGCCCAGGGGCTCGCGCTACGGCCGAGGTTATCGCGCAAGTATTGCGCACCACCTCAAGTTTGGCTTTTTCGAACGGCTTGAATCCGGCGCAATGGGCGGCCATGCGCTATTTCGCCCAGGCGGCGCCCAACGCCCGCAGCGTGGTGGCGTTCGCGCGCTACCACCGCACCACCAAAGGCACCGCCAGCCAGACCATCGCCGCCCTGTTGAAAAAGGGCTTGCTGGATCGTCAGCGTTCGGAACGCGACCGCCGCACCGCCAGCCTTGAACTGACGGAGCAGGGACGCACCTTGCTCAACGACGATCCGCTGAACGAACTGGCTTACGCCGTGTCGCTGCTGGACGATCACGAGCACGCTGTCTTGGCGCAGGGGTTGGATAAAATTCTGCGCGTGCTGGTGGAGCGCCGAGCCGATCGGGCCGATCTCTCCACCGTCATGGACGAAGACGAGAGCGGTTTGGAGGCGGCGGACTGAGTTTTTTAGTCGGGCAGGCGAGGGACGCCGTTTTCGTCCAACGGCATGAACGGGTTCCACGCCACTTCCCACAAATGCCCATCCGGGTCGGCGAAATAGCCGGCGTGGCCGCCCCAGAACACGTCTTGCGCCGGTTTTAAAATCCGAGCGCCGGCGGCTTCGGCCTCTTCCAGCGTCGCCGCCACGTCTTCTTTGGCGGCGACGTTGTGGGCCAGCGCCACGCCGGAAAATCCCGGCGGCGTATCGTCGACGCAAGCGTCCTTGGCGAGATCGGCGCGGCCGAACAGCGAAAACACCACGCCGCCCGCATCGAAAAACGCGACGTTGGGTTTGCTGGAAGACGACGCCCGCCAGCCCAGCCGTTCATAGAACGCCCGCGCCCGGCCGACATCGGCGACGCCCAAAGTTACGAAACTGACGCGCTGGCGCATGGCGCTTCCCCATTGATTGCTTGAATGACCGCGGCGCAAAGCCGCTCCAGCGCGTCGGCGACCGGCGGCGACAATTCCTCGCCCCAGCCGAAATCCGCGCCTTCGACGCCGAAGATCAGCAAGCGGCGGGGCAGGCGGCCCAGCACGCGGGCGGTCTCCACCGCTTGCGCCAGCCCAAACGCGTGGCTGTTGAAAAAGCCGCAAGCCGCGGGCAATTCCTCTAGATTCGCGTCGAATCGCCGGATGGTTCCGGGCGCTGCGCCCGACCGCATGGCGTCGAGCGCGATGACGAAATCCCGCCCTTCCCACAACGTCGCCAGG
>CALGOL010000190.1 GCA_937960755.1 uncultured Azospirillum sp. | reverse complement strand
GGCCCCGCAAGGAACGCCGGAACGGCCGCCCGCATCGCCTCGTAAAGTTCGTTCGATACGGTGACGGCGTTGCCGCCCAAACCCAGCGCGAAGGGCGCGATCATCGCCGCCTTGACTTGGCCGATCCCCAGATTAGCGGCGATGGGCATGCCGGCCAGCATATGAGCGCAATCCAGCAAACCAAAGGCCACCTTGTCGCGCACCGCCGCCCACGACGCCTCCCGCGACAGCGCAAGATTAAGCCCTTCGGCCGCGGCGAAGCCCAGTTCGTGTGCGACGATGGGAATGGCGGCGTCGATCAGCGGGATGAAGCCCAGACGCACGGTGTTTTCATTGCAGCCCGGCATGGGTCGGCTCTTCCTTCAGATGTCCATTTCGGCGGCGGTGACCACGCTTTGGGCGATGTCGGCGATCTTGCGGCCGTGCTTCATCGCGGTTTTGCGCATCAGCGCGTACGCCTGTTCTTCGTCCAGCGCCTTTTGGCGCATGAGTATGCCTTTGGCCTTGTCGATCACCTTGCGGTCGGCCAGCGCGGTCAGCGCCTCGTCGCGCTCGCGCCGCAGCTTGTCGAAGGCGTGGAAACGCATCACCGCCATTTCGACAATCGGCTGAATGCGCTCCTTCTTCAGGCCGTCCACCACATAAGCCGACACTCCGGCCGACACCGCCGCCGCCATCGCCGCTTGGTCGGAGCGGTCGACGAACATGGCGATGGGTTTTTGCACCGCCCGCGACACCTGAAACATCGCCTCCAGCGTGTCGCGGTCGGGGTTTTCCAGATCGATGATGACGACGTCGGGGGCCACCGCCTGAATGCGCGCCGTCAGGTTAGCGGTGGCCTGAATGGTCATCACCTTGGCGTAACCCGCCTCCACCAAGCCGGTCTCGACAATGCGCGCCCGGTCAGGATTGGCGTCGATCACCAGAATGCTTAAGTCCATGGCTGCCGTCGGTGAGAAGTTGCTTCTTAAGTACCGCTATGCAGAAAGCGGGCCAGGGACTTTAGTTGCGTTTTATAAACCCTCTCCCGCCCCGCCATCGGATTCACACATTTCTTGAGGCTTTGATTTTCCTATCTTTTTCTTCGTCACCCCGGCGAAGGCCGGGGTCCAGAGCAATTCGGATAAGTATCTGAAAAGGCTGGATACCGGCCTCCGCCGGTATGACGATAAAAAGTTGATAACTAGGCCAAAGCGCAAGATGTGGGAATGCCGTAGCCCCGGGACGGGGGAGAGAACATCCAAGGCCCTTTCGTCGGAGCTACGAAGAACAGAAACCGGGCGCCCAAACGTTCATCATGCCGCTTTTTTGTGCGCGCCTTTTTCGTACTCCTCCAGGAAGGTCAGCACCTCCTCGCGGTACTTGTAATAATCCGGGTGGCGCAGCAACTCCTTGCGGGTGCGCGGCCGCGGCAGCTTGACCTCCATGACGTTGCCGATGCGCGCATTCGGCCCGTTGGTCATCATCACCACCTTGTCAGCCAGCAGGATCGCCTCATCGACGTCGTGGGTGACGCAAACGGCGGTGACCTGGGTGCGGGTCCACACCTCCATCAGCACCTCTTGCAATTCCCAGCGCGTCAGGCTGTCCAGCATGCCGAACGGCTCGTCCAGCAGCAGCAGCTTGGGCGACAGGGCGAAGGCGCGGGCGATGCCGACGCGCTGGCGCATGCCGTTGGACATCTCCGCCGCCCGCTTGCGCATGGAGTCGCCCAAGCCCACCCGGTTGAGGTAATAGCCGGCGATGTCGGCCCGTTCCGCCGCCGAAGCGTGCGGGTAGACCCGTTCGACGCCCAAGACGACGTTTTCAAACGCCGTCAGCCAGGGGAACAGGCTGGGGGCTTGGAACACCACGGCGCGTTCCGGTCCCGCCCCCGACACTTCGCGGCCGTCCAAAATAATGCCGCCGGTGGAGACGTCGGTCAGCCCCGCCACCATCGACAAGACGGTGGATTTGCCGCAACCGGAATGGCCGATCAGCGAGATGAACTCGCCCTTCTTGAGCTTCATGTCGAAGCCGTCCACCACGGTCAGCGGCCCCTTGGGCGTCGGGTAGGTCTTGCAGACCTTGGAGAACTCCAAGAAGCGGTCGGCGTTGAACACCTTGTCGGCGACGTCGCGATAGGCTTTCGGCGGCGGGCCTTCAAAACGCACCGGCTCCAGCGCCGGCAAGATCACCCCGCCGTCGCCGGCTTGCGCCGCCTTGGCGGCCCCCATTTGCATCAGGCAAGCGGTGACGTCGGCGCGCAGCGTCTTGAAGGCTTCGTTATGGTTCATCGCCGTGCGATCGCGCGGGCGCGGCAAATCCACCTTGAACGACGGCCCCAGCTTGGCGCGCGGCCCCGGCGTCAGCGGAATGATGCGGTCGGCCAGCAGAATCGCCTCGTCCACATCGTTGGTGATGAGCAGGACGGTCTTTTTCTCTTCCGACCAGATGGTTTCAATTTCGTCTTGCAGCTTGGCGCGGGTCAGCGCGTCTAGCGCCGACAACGGCTCGTCCAGCAACAGCACTTCCGGCGACATGGCGAGCGCGCGCGCCACCGACACCCGCTGCCGCATGCCGCCCGACAATTCCGCCGGGCGGCGCTCGGCGGCGTGGGACAGCCCGACCATGCGGGTGTAATGGGCGACCCGTGCGGCGCGCTCCGCCTTCGGCATGGCGGGAAACACCGAATCCACCGCCAGGGCGATGTTTTCCGCCACCGTCAGCCACGGCATCAGTGAATAGTTTTGAAACACCACGCCGCGGTCAGGGCCGGGGCCTTGGATCGGCTGGCCCTTCATCAGCGCCTCGCCCTGATCCGGCTTTTGCAGACCGGCGATGAGATTGACCAGCGTGCTTTTACCCGAACCGGAGAAGCCGACGACGGCGACGAACTCGCCCTCCTCAATGGCGAGATCCACGCCATGCAGAACCTCGCTGCGGTCGGCCCCGTCGCCGAAATGCTTGAAGACGTTCTTCAGTTCAACGATCGCCATGACGTCGGCTCCTTATCTTCAGGGGATAGCGCGTCAGCGCCCGTTGGAGTGGGTGACCAGCGACTGGATCGCCAGCATGGCGCGGTCGAGGATGAAGCCAATGATGCCGATGGTGAACACCGCCACCATGATGCGGGCCAGCGACGCCGCCGAGCCGTTTTGGAATTCGTCCCACACGAACTTGCCGAGGCCGGGGTTCTGCGCCAGCATTTCCGCCGCGATCAGCACCATCCAGCCCACGCCCAAGGACAGCCGCATGCCGGTGAAGATGAACGGCAGGGAGGACGGCAGCACCAGACGGCGCACCATGGTCGGACCGGACAAACGCAGCACGAGGCCAACGTTCATCAGGTCGCGGTCGATGGAGGCGACGCCCATAGCGGTGTTGATCAGCGTCGGCCACAGCGAGCACAAGGTGACGGTGATGGCGGAGTTGACGAACGACTTGGGGAACATCGGATCGTCGGAGACGTAAAGCGCCGACACCACCATGGTGACGATGGGCAGCCAGGCCAGCGGCGACACCGGCTTGAAAATCTGGATCATCGGGTTGAGCGCGGCGTTGAAGTTCTTCGACAGCCCGCAGCCCACCCCCAGCGGCACGGCGACCAGCGTCGCCAGGAAGAAGCCGGTGAACACCGTCTTCAGCGAGGTCCAAATCTGGTCGATATAGGTCGGCTTGCCGGTATAGGCGCGCACTTTGACGTCGGCCGCCGGGTCTTTGGCGAGGATGTCGGCGTTGCGCTTTTCCTGGCGTTCATAGAACGCCGCCTGCTTGGCGCGTTCGGCTTGATGGTCAGCCCACAGCGCGGTGGCCTGCTCCCACACCGCCGCCGGGCCGGGCACCGCGCCCAGCGAAGTGTGCACGGTGGGGGCGGCCTGCGCCCAAGCGAACAGGAAAAGGCCGATGGCGAGCAGCGGCACGCCGGCCAGCCGCCAGAGGTCTTGCAACTGCGCCTTGGGATTGTCGCCGGCGGCGATGCGCAGCAACGGGACCAGCCAAGCCAGCCCGATGACGTTCAGGAAGCCGGCGACGCGGGAAATGGCGTGGTGGAGATTGAAGGCCGGCTTGGCCGGCGGCGGAGCCTGTTCGGAAATGGCGGTCATGGCGTTGATCTTTCTAAGAGCGGGTCGGCGGCGGCATAAATCACCTTCCACGTCGCCCCGGCCACGTCACCCCGGCGAAGGCCGGGGTCCAGAGCTGTTCGGAAGCCTTGTCGAAATGCTCTGGATTCCGGCCTTCGCCGGAATGACGAAAAAGAGACGGACGGGAGAGGGGTTTTTCGGGCTCAACCCCCGGCGACGGCGCCGCCGACGACTTTCTGTTCGCCCTTCAGGCCGATGGGGAATTGCTTCAGGTAATCGTTGGGCTTGCGGCCGTCATAGGTCACGCCGTCGATGAATTCCTTGGTGGGCGCGCGGTAGCCGTCGGAAGTCCACGGGAAATCCTCCTTCTTCGCCTTGCCGTCCTTGACCAGCAGTTCGGCGGCCTTGAGGTAGACTTCCGGCTTGTAGACCTTCTTGGCGACGTCGGCGTACCAGCCGTCCGGCTTGGCGTCGGCGATCTGACCCCAGCGGCGCATCTGGGTCAGATACCACACCGCGTCGGAGTAATAGGGATATGTCGCGTAATAGCGGAAGAAGACGTTGAAGTCGGGGGCCGGGCGCTTGTCGCCCTTTTCAAACTCGAACTCGCCGGTCATCGAATTGGCGATCACCTTGGCGTCGGCGCCGACGTATTCGGCTTTCGACAGGATTTTCACCGCTTCCGCACGGTTGGCGTTGTTGTTTTCGTCCAGCCATTGGCCGGCGCGGATCAGCGCCTTGACCAGCGCCAAATGGGTGTTGGGGTATTTCTCGGCGAATTCGTTGGTGACGCCGAAGACCTTTTCCGGGTTGTTCTTCCAAATCTGGTCGTCGGTGACGACGGGAACGCCGATGCCCTTGAACACCGCGGCCTGATTCCACGGCTCGCCCACCGAATAGCCGTAGATGGTGCCGGCCTCCAGCGTCGCCGGCATCTGCGGCGGCGGCGTCACCGACAAGAGCGCGTCGGCGGCGATCTGACCATTGACGTTTTCCGGCGAATAGAAGCCGGGGTGAACGCCGCCCGCCGCCAGCCAGTAGCGCAGTTCGTAATTGTGGGTGGAGACCGGGAAGACCATGCCCATGTTGAACGGCTTGCCGGCGGCGCGGTATTCGGCGATGACCGGCTTCAGCGCGTCGGCCTTGATCGGGTGGATCGGCTTGCCGGCGGCGTCTTTCGGAATGTGGGGCTTCATCTTCTCCCACACGTCGTTGGAAACCGTGGTGGCGTTGCCGTTGAGGTCCATGGAGAAGGCGGTGACGATATGGGCCTGGGTGCCGAAGCCGATGGTGGCGCCCAAGGGCTGGCCGGCCAGCATGTGGGCGCCGTCCAGTTCGCCGGAAATCACCCGGTCGAGCAGCACTTTCCAATTGGCTTGCGGCTCCAACTTGACGAACAGCCCTTCGTCTTCGAAAAAGCCCTTTTCGGCGGCGATGGCGAGCGGCGCCATATCGGTCAGCTTGATAAAGCCGAGCTTCAACTCGTCCTTTTCCAGCTTCAAATCGCCAGCCAGGGCGAGGGTGGAGGCGCCGGCCAGCAGCACGGCGGAAAGGGCAAGAGATTTAAGCGCGTTATGGGTCACCGTCGTCGCTCCTTCGCGTGAACGGCAGGACCTTTATCAACCATGCGCCTGACCCGGTCGCCCCCCATATCCAGCGTCGCCCGACGCGCACGGGGCCGCATGAATTGCGACGCCATGGGGATCGTAGGTCAGCGACGTTGCCGATAAAGGCCCGGCGGTGGGCGTTGTCTTTTGTCCGCGCCGCCATTGGCGCGATGCTCGGGCTCTCTCCATACAAAAGGCGTGCCAGTTTAGCCGCAGCGCACAAACAAGCCGTAAGACCTCATTCTAAAGCCTTTTACGCCAACGGATTGCTGCACTGCACGCACATCTTTTGGGCAGGCCGGCGCCTCGCCGCTTATTTGTGCGGCACAACAAAACCAGACAAAAGGCCCTGTTTTGTCATGGGTTTTGTCTGATTTATCACAAACTCTTGTCTGAAAGACGACAAAGGCGGCGCCTATATCCCTCTCCCCCCTGGGGAGAGGGTGGAGCCCATAGGCTCCGGGTGAGGGGGCGGGAGCCGCCGCTTTTCATTAACATATTGTACTTTCAACGTTTCCCCCTCACCCAACCCTCTCCCCTGGGGGGAGAGGGCTATGATGCTCATACTTTTGGCCCGCATCTTGCTAAATATCCGGCAAGTTTCACCATGGCGGGGCCGGCGACGACGACGGCCCCGCTTAGAACGAAAGCCAAGCGCCGGGGCGCTTGCCGCTTTCGGGTCCGAAGCCGGACCGACAAAGGACAAAGGCGTCCGTGACAGCATGCGGCCAGCAAATGGCCGCTTCTGTCCGGGCGCCTTTTTTTTTCGTCCGTCGCGCCCCGGTCTGGCGACGGCGAGCCCGCGATGACAGAGGACGAAGATAAGGATGACCATCCAGCAGCCCCCTTCCGGGATCACGCCCGCCGACCAGACCGCCGCCGCCACCCCCGCCGGCGCCCGCCCGCATCTCGTGGTGATCGGCAACGGCATGGCCGCCATCCGCACGTTGGAGGAACTGTTCGCCCGCGCCGGCCATGAGGCTTTTCAGGTCACGGTGTTCGGCGCCGAACCGCGGGTGAACTACAACCGCATCATGCTGTCTCCGTTGCTGGCGGGCGAAAAGACCTTCGACGACATCGTGCTGAACAGCCACGACTGGTACGCCGACCATGGCGTGACGCTGATGGCGGGCGATCCGGCGCTGCACATTGACCGGGCGAACCGCAAAGTCGTCGCCCAGTCGGGCGCCGTCGTCGCCTATGACAAGCTGTTGATCGCCACCGGCTCCGACCCCTTCATTCTGCCGGTGCCGGGGAACGCCCTGCCCGGCGTCGTCGGCTTCCGCGACGTGGACGACGTCGACAAGATGCTGGCGGCGGCGCAGAAGCCCAATGCGAAAGCCGTGGTGATCGGCGGCGGGCTGTTGGGGCTGGAGGCGGCCAACGGCCTGAAGGTCCAAGGCATGGAGGTGACCGTCATCCATCTGATGGACACGCTGATGGAGCGTCAGCTTGACCAGTCGGCGGGCTACCTCTTGAAGACCGAGTTGGAGCGCCGCGGCATCGCGGTGCTGACCGGGGCCGTCACCGAAGCCGTTCTGGGTGAAAGCCATGTCACCGGCGTTAAACTGAAAGACGGCCGGGTTATCGACGCTGATCTGGTGGTGATGGCGGCCGGCATTCGCCCCAACGCGCGCCTCGCCAAAGACGCCGGGCTCACGGTCAATCGCGGCGTCGTGGTCGACGACCAGATGGTCACCTCCGACCCGGATGTTTACGCCATCGGCGAATGCGCCGAACACCGCGGCGTCTGCTATGGGCTGGTGGCGCCGCTGTTCGAAATGGCCAAGGTGCTGGCGGACAAGCTGTCGGGCGCCAAAGACAGCACGTACGCCGGCTCGCTCACCTCCACTAAGCTGAAGGTGACGGGGGTCGAGGTGTTCTCGGCCGGCGATTTCTCCGGCGGGCCGGGCACGGAGGACATCGTCTTCCGCGACGCGGCGCGCGGCGTTTACAAGCGCATCGTGCTGAAAGACGACGTGCTGATCGGCGCGGTGCTTTATGGCGACGCGGCGGACGGCGGCTGGTACTTCCAACTGCTGAAGGACGGCAAGAGCGTCGCAGAGGTGCGCGACGTGCTGGCCTTTGGTCAAGCCTATGTCGGGGGGGCCGGCGCAAACCCTAATAACGCCGTTGCCGCCCTTTCCGACGATGCGGAAATCTGCGGCTGCAACGGCGTCTGCAAGGGAGCCATCGTCAAGGCGATCACCGAAAAGGGCCTGACCACGCTGGACGAGGTCAAGGCGCACACCAAGGCTTCCGCCTCTTGCGGGTCGTGCGCCGGGCTGGTGACGCAGGTGCTCGCCGCCACGCTGGGCGACGGCTTCAAGGCCGACGACGGGCCGAAGCCGATGTGCAAATGCACCCATCACACCCACGACGACGTGCGCCGGCTGATTCCCTTGAAGGGGCTGAAGAGCATTCCGGCGGTGCTGCAAGAATTGGAATGGAAAACCGCGGACGGTTGCCATGTTTGCCGCCCGGCGCTGAACTATTACCTGTTGGCGGCGTGGCCGGGGGAATATGTCGATCACGCCCAGTCGCGCTTTGTTAACGAGCGCGTCCACGCCAACATCCAAAAGGACGGCACCTATTCGGTGGTGCCGCGCATGTGGGGCGGGCTGACCAACGCCAAGGAATTGCGCGCCATCGCCGACGTGGTGGACAAGTTCGCCATTCCCACCGTCAAGGTGACCGGCGGCCAGCGCATCGACCTGTTCGGCGTTAAGAAGGAAGACCTGCCGGCGGTATGGGCCGATCTCAACGCCGCCGGCATGGTGTCGGGCCACGCCTACGCCAAGGGCTTGCGCACGGTGAAGACCTGCGTCGGGTCGGAATGGTGCCGCTTCGGCACGCAAGACTCCACCGGGCTGGGGGTGAAGCTGGAGGAAATGACCTGGGGGTCATGGATGCCGCACAAGTTCAAAATGGCGGTGTCGGGTTGCCCGCGCAATTGCGCCGAAGCGACCATCAAGGATTTCGGCGTGGTGTGCGTCGATAGCGGCTACGAGCTGCACATCGGCGGCAACGCCGGCATGCATCTGCGCGGCACCGACTTCTTGTGCAAGGTGGCGACGGAGGAAGAAGTCTTCGAATATTGCGCCGCCTTCATCCAGTTGTACCGCGAAGAAGCGCGCTATCTCGACCGCACCGCGCCGTGGCTGGACCGGGTCGGGCTCGACTACGTCAAGGCCAAGATCGTCGAGGACGCCGAGGGCCGCAAGGCGCTGTTCGAGCGCTTCAAGCTGTCGCAAAGCAACGGGACGCAAGACGACCCGTGGGCGGCGCGGGCCAGCGGCGGCGTGGACGCCCACGAGTTCACGCCCTTGGCGGTGGCGCCCTAAGCCCCGGCCTTCCCCCTCTATGCAAAAGCCCTCTCCCCCCTGGGGAGAGGGTTGGGTGAGGGGGAAACGCCACTGCGATAGACCTAAGCGGCGGAGTCCGCCCCCTCACCCGGAGGCCTGCGCCTCCACCCTCTCCCCAGGGGGGAGAGGGTTCCATAACGAGGACCCAAAATCATGACCCAAACCCCGATCTGGACAGACGTCGGCCATATCGACGACGTGCCCCGCCAGGGCTCCCGCGTGGTGAAGAGCGGCAAGGGCGATATCGCGGTCTTCCGCACCCTTGACGACGAAGTGTTCGCGCTGATCGACCGCTGTCCGCACAAGCACGGGCCGCTGTCGCAAGGCATCGTCCACGGCCGCCGCGTCACCTGCCCGCTGCACAATTGGGTGATCGACCTCAAGACCGGCGAAGCGCTGGCCCCCGACCAAGGCTGCGCCGGGGCGATCCCCTGCCGCACCGCCAACGGCCGCATCGAACTGGCTTTGTCTTACACGCGGGAATGCGAACATGCCTGAGACCACCCGCACCACCTGCCCCTATTGCGGCGTCGGCTGCGGCGTCCTCGCCACTCGTCACGCCGATGGGCGGCTTGAGGTGCGGGGCGACCCCGACCACCCGGCCAACCGCGGCCGGCTGTGCTCCAAAGGCTCGGCGCTCGGCGACACCATGGGGCTCGACAACCGGCTGCTTTATCCTGAAGTGGACGGAAGCCGGGCGGATTGGCCCGCCGCCATTCAAGCCGTCGCCGACCGCTTCAGCGCGACGGTGGCGGAGCACGGCCCCGACGCGGTGGCGTTTTACCTGTCCGGGCAAATCCTCACCGAAGATTACTACGTCGCCAACAAGCTGATGAAAGGCTTTGTCGGCACGGCCAATGTCGACACCAATTCGCGGCTCTGCATGGCCTCCACCGTCGTCGGCCATCGCCGCGCCTTCGGCGCCGACACGGTGCCGGGCAATTACACCGACCTGGAAGCCGCCGATCTGGTGGTGCTGGTCGGCTCCAATCTCGCGTGGTGCCATCCGGTGCTGCACCAGCGCCTGCAAGCGGCGCGGGCCGAACGGGGAATCCAAGTCGTCACCATCGACCCGCGGCGCACGGTGACGGCGGACGAATCCGACCTGCATCTGGCCTTGCGTCCCGGTTCCGATGTCGCGCTGTTCAACGGCCTGCTGACGGAACTGGCGCGGCGCGGCCTCGCCGACCGCGACTTCCTCAGCGCGCACACCCAGGGGGCCGACAAGGCGCTGGCCGCCGCCCAAGCCGACGCGGCCTCGCTGGAAGCGGTCGCCGCGGCTTGCGACCTGCCGCTGGCCGATTTGGCGCGCTTCTTCGATCTGTTCGCCGCAACGACCCGCACGGTGACGGTGTTTTCCCAAGGGATCAACCAGTCGGCGGCGGGGACGGACGGCGTCAACGCCATTCTCAACGTTCACCTTTTCACGGGGCGCATCGGCAAGCCGGGCATGGGGCCGTTCTCCGTCACCGGCCAGCCCAACGCCATGGGTGGGCGGGAAGTCGGCGGGCTCGCCAACCAATTGGCGGCGCACATGTTTTTCGATCCCGCCTCAATCGACCGCGTCGGCCGCTTCTGGAACGCTTCCCACATGGCGCAAAAGGAAGGGTTGAAGGCGGTGGAGATGTTCCGCGCCATCGACGACGGCCGCATCAAGGCGGTGTGGATTATGGGCACCAACCCGGCGGTCAGCCTGCCGGAAGCCAATCTGGTGCGGCGCGCGCTGGCGAAATGCCCCACCGTGGTGGTCTCCGACGTCGAGGCCGACACCGACACCCTGCGCTTCGCCCATATCAAGCTGCCCGCTTTGGGCTGGGGCGAGAAGGACGGCGCCGTCACCAACTCCGACCGCACCATTTCCCGCCAGCGCGGTTTCATGCCGGCGCCAGGGGAAGCCCGCGCCGATTGGCGGATCATCTCCCAGGTCGCCCGCGCCATGGGCTTCGCGGCAGCCTTCCCTTATGAGAGCGCCGCCGAAATCTTCCGTGAACACGCCGCCTTGTCGGCGTTTGAAAACCACGGCGCGCGGGATTTCGACATCGGCGCGCTGGCCGAGGTTTCCGACGCCGACTACGACGCCCTTCAGCCCTTCAAGTGGCCCTACGTCAAGGGCGGCGCGCCGACGCCGCGGCTGTTCGGCGACGGGCGGTTCTATCACGCCGACGGCAAGGCGCGGCTGGTTCCGGTGCGCCAAGCGGCCCCGGCGACGCCGGTCTCGGCCGATTATCCCTTCATCCTCAACACCGGGCGCATCCGCGACCAGTGGCACACTATGACCCGCACCGGCCGTTCGCCGCGCCTCGGCAGCCACACGCCGGAACCCTTCGTCGCCCTGCATCCCGACGACGCCCAGCGGCTGGGCATCCTTGACGGCGACTTGGCGCGGGTGTTCAGCGCCGAAGGCCAAGCCACGGCGCGCGCCTTCGTCACCGACGCCCAGCGGCCGGGCGAGGTCTTCTTGCCGATGCACTGGACCGACCGCTTCACCGCCGATTGCGTCAGCGGCAAGCTGGCGGCGGGCAAGGTCGACCCGTTCTCCGGCCAGCCCGATAGCAAGCGCATGGCGGTTGCGGTGGAAAAGCTCAGCGTCGCATGGCGCGGCCTGCTGCTGGCCCGCGACGTGCTGGAGCCGGCTTTCGCCGGCTATTGGGCGCGGCGCACCGCCGAATCTTGCCAGATCTACACCCTGGCCGGCGCCGACGCGCCGCCGGACTTGGCCGACCTTGACCGGCTGTTTCCGCAGTTGGCCGGCTTGGAGCATGTGGATTATTGCGACGCCGCCAAGGGGGCGGCGCGCCGGGCGTGGTTCCAAGACGGCCGGCTGGCGGCTTGCCTGTTCATCGCCCGGCAAGGCGCTTTGCCTGACCCGGCTTGGCTGGCGGAGATGATGGCCGCCCCCGACGTCGGCCCGGCGGAGCGGCTTTCCGCCCTGTCCGGCCGTCCGGCGACGCCGCGCGCCGACGAAGGGCGCATCGTCTGCGCCTGTTTCAAGGTGGGGGTGAAGCGCATCGCCGCCGCCATCCGCGACCAGAACCTGACCAGCGTCGCCGAAATCACCGCCGCCGTGCAGGCGGGGGGCGGTTGCGGCGCCTGCGTTCCCGAACTGAAAGGACTGCTTCAAGATGCCCGACAGCATGACGCCGCGGCCTGAGCGCCATTTCACCCTTCATCCCGTCGTGCTGGCGGGGGCGGGACCGGGAGACCCCGATTTGCTGACCCTGGCGGCCGTCAAGGCGCTGGGGGCGGCGGAAGTCGTGCTTTACGACCATCTGGCGAGCGACGAGGTGCTGGCCTACGCCAACCCGGCGGCCGAGCTGGTGTGCGTCGGCAAGCGCTGCGGCAAGCATTCCATGCCGCAAGACGAAATCAACCGGCTGATCGGCTTTTACGCCTTGCGCGGCTATCGCGTGGTGCGGCTGAAGGGCGGCGACCCGATGACCTTCGGCCGGGCGGGGGAGGAAATCGACTATCTGGAAAGCCTTGGCCTGACGGTGAAGGTGATCCCCGGCATTACCGCCGCCTTGGGCTGCGCCGCTTCGGCCGGCGTGTCGCTGACCCGGCGCGGCGTGGCGCGCGGCGTGCGTTTCATCACCGCCCAGACCAAGGCGGGGGATGAAGACGCCATCGACTGGCGCGCCCTGGCCGACCCGCAAACCACGCTGGCGGTTTACATGGGCCGCGACCGCATGGGCCGGGTGGCGGAATTGCTGATGGAAGGCGGCTTGAGTCCCGACACCCCGGCGTTCATCGTCGAAAACGGCACGCGGCCCGACGAGCGGCGTTTCCTCACCCGGCTGGACCGCTTGAGCGAGGCGGTAGCGCAAGTCGGCGACGGCCCGGCCTTGCTGTTCGTCGGCCGCGCCATGGCGTGGGCGAAAGAAACCGCGACTGTGGTACAAGCGCATGATTTGTCAATAACTTACGCTTGATTGAATACCGCCGCGCCGATACCCTTGCGCTACTTGACGGTGATAATCGGGGGAACGGGCGATGCGGTTGCAGATGATGACGGGCGCTTTGGCGGCGCTGGTTTTGTCGGCGGGAACGGCTTTCGCGCAGGACGCTTGCCCCAAGCCGGCGATGCCGCAATGGCGCGACGCTTGGGCGCTGGCGGTGACGTGGCAGCCCGGTTTCTGCGATTCCTTCAACACCAAGAACCGGTCATTGCCCAAGGAATGCCCCGTTGCGTCGAAGCTCGACACCTTCACCTTGCATGGGTTGTGGCCGCAGTGGGAGGAGTATTGCATCGCCTCTCCGGCCCGCGCCGAGGCTTGCGATTTGAAGCGTGATGAGATGCCGGAAGTGCGGCTGTCCCCCGACTTGGCCCGCCGCTTGGCGGCGATCATGCCCGGCGTGCAATCGCAGCTTGAGCGGCACGAGTATTTCAAGCACGGGACCTGCTCCGGCCTTCCCCAAGAAGCCTATTTCGATCTGGCGATCGGGCTGACGGAAAAGCTTAACCGCTCCACCCTGCCCGGCTTTTTGCAACAACATGTCGGCGGCAACGTCACCAAGCGGCAGTTGTGCGACGCGGTTGAAAAGGCGCTGGGAACGCAGGCGCGGGCGGCGGTGGAGGCCGACCATAAGACCGTGCGCGGCGACAACGGCGAGCGGCGCTTTTATCTGGTGGAACTGCGGTTTTGGCTGAAGCCGGCAGGCGGCAAGCTTGATCTGGCGGCGGAAAATTTCCTACCGGTGAAAAGCGGCGCCAAAACGCTGGGGCCGGTCCCCGCCGACGCGCTGTGCGACGATAATCTGGATAAACACGTCTATTACATCGACCGTCCCGGCATGGGGCGTTGACGGCGGCGTCGAGATCGCCCGACTTAACGGCGAACGCCGCCCCGTCCAAGAAGGGGCGGCGTTCGCCGGGCGCATTGCGAAACAGCTAAAAGTTACGGCCGGGCGAACCAGACGCCGCCAACGGCGAAGCCGCTGATCTTCGACGCGGCGAAGGAGCCGCGGTCGTCCTCGGGGGAAAGCGCCGCCACATCGCCCCAAGCGCCGTTCAACGCGCCGTCCCGCAGCTCCAAGCCCAAGAAGCGGTTGGGATCGGTGGGGGCCGGCATGTTGAGCCCCAGGGTCAGCCGCCGGGTGAAGCCGAAGCGCTCGTAATACGGCGCGTCGCCCACCAGCAGCACCGCGCCATAGCCCAGCGCCGAGGCCTTATTAAGCGACAGCCGGATCAACTTGGAACCCAAACCGCCGCCCTGCAAATCGGGCGACACGGCGATGGGGCCGAGCAGCAGCGCCTTGCGGTCGCCGGCCAGCACTTCCCAATAACGAATGGTTCCCATCACCTTTTCACGGCCCAGATCGTCGTGTTCAATGCCGACGAGGCACAGTTCGGCGATCGGATCGATACCGTCGCGCAAGCGATAGGAGGATTTTTGAAAGCGGTCAAAACCGAAAGTCACGTCGAGAAGCTGCTCAATGGCGGCGCCATGATGCGAGTGTTCGGTGGTGATGATCATCTGTACTGGGATCTCCCGGAGGCGAAAAGGTTCTTAAGGCAGAGGCGGGTTTTGCGCTCCCGCCGCCTTCTGCGCCCTTCCCCCGGCTTATCCCCGGCGGCGCTCCGCGGCGCTTGCGCGCAACCCCGTGACCGTGACGCCCGCATGCAGCGGCGCGTTACGACGTCGTCGGAGGTTTATGGCGCGGGCGAACCGCATGGCGTTGCTCATCATCAGTTGACACTAAGGTCGCTATTTATCATCAGCTTGACCGGGGTTCAAGCGTCGCCGTCATCCCTGCCGCGCATGGGGGGTTTTTCGGCTATTCCGTCAGGACATGACTTTTTGATCGGAATCAATCCGCCATCAGTACATCGGCGCCCGCCAATTGTAGCGATAGGCGACCAGCCGCGTCAGCGGAGCGCCGACCAGCGTCGCAATCACCGCCACCGCGATCAATCCGCGCGGCAGCGTCTGGACGGCGATGGTGAGCGCCAGCCCCCAAAACAGGGCTATTTCCGCATAGAGCGCGCCCTTGAGGATAGGATTGCCGGCGTCGGCGCGGAACACATCGCGCAATACGGCCCCCAAACATGCATTAAGCATGGCGAAGGTCGGCCCCCACAACTCCAACGGATGGCAGTTAAACTGTATGGCGGTGAAAACGCCGGTGACGGTGAACCCCGCCAAACCGACCGCATCGAAGACCACCAGCAGGGTCATCGGCTTCAAGCGCCGCGCCAGCTTCAAATAGAGCTGCACGATGTCGAAAAAAAACAACCACTGTCCGCGCGCTTGATCTATCAACCATAAAAAGGCGCGCGCCGTCAGCACGACGACGATGATCGCGTACATGTAAAGCGGTTGCGCTAACATGCCCACCGGATTGCGCCCGGCGATTTCATCCATCACCAGCCCGCCGCCCAGCGCCGGCAACCAAGCCAGCACCAGCGCGCCGAAGATGGAATATCCTTCCGAGCGGGCGATGGTGATGCCGGAAAGGGCGAAAGCGGCGGTGCCGATCAAATCCACCGCAAGAAACCACGGGGCGTTGACCACCTCCCCGAACGTCGCCGACAGGCTCATTTTCCTGCGCCTCTGTAGTGTTATAGCTGTCGGCTTATGGCGGATGTCCGCGGCGGCGGTCAATTGACGGCTTTTTCCTTTTGCGCTTTTGGCGTGGGCGTAGGATAACCCGGCCAACCGCCATTTTTTGAAAAGACGTCGAGCGCCATGGGATTTAATTGCGGCATCGTCGGCCTGCCCAACGTCGGCAAGTCCACCCTGTTCAACGCCCTGACCGCCACCCAGGCGGCGGAAGCGGCGAACTTTCCGTTCTGCACCAAGGAGCCCAACGTCGGTCGCGTCGGCGTGCCCGACCCGCGGCTGGACAAGCTGGCCGCCGCCGCCAAATCCGCCAAAATCATCCCGACGCAGTTGGAATTCGTCGATATCGCCGGCTTGATCCGCGGCGCCTCCAAGGGTGAAGGGCTGGGCAACCAGTTCCTCGCCAACATCCGCGAGGTCGACGCCATCATCCATGTGCTGCGCTGCTTTGAAGATGACGACATCACCCATGTCGAAGGCGGCATCGACCCGCTGCGCGACGCGGAAGTCGTCGAAACCGAATTGATGCTGGCCGACATGGAAAGTCTGGAGCGCCAGTTGGTCAATTTGCAAAAGAAAGCCAAGGGCGGCGACAAGGACAGCAAGATTAAGGCTGACCTGATGGAGCGCGCGCTGGCGGTGCTGCAAGACGGCAAGCCGGCCCGCGTCGTTCCGGTCTCAGCCGAAGAGGCGCCGGTGTTCCGTCAGTTCCAGCTTTTGACCGCCAAGCCGGTCTTATACGTCTGCAATGTCGAGGAAGCCTCGGCGGCGGAAGGCAATTCGCTGTCGGCCAAGGTGGCGGAGAAGGCCAAGGCGGAAGGCGCGGCTTGCGTCGTCATTTCGGCGGCCATCGAATCGGAAGTGGCGCAACTGGACAGCGCCGAAGACAAGGCGGAGTTTCTGGGCTCGCTGGGGCTGGAGGAGACCGGGCTTAATCGCCTGATCCGCGCCGGCTACGGGCTGTTGGACCTCATCACCTTCTTCACGGTGGGGCCGAAGGAGACGCGGGCCTGGACGGTGGTGCGCGGCGCGACCGCCCCCAACGCCGCGGGCGTGATCCACACCGACTTTGAACGCGGCTTCATCCGCGCCGAAACCATCGATTACGACAGCTATGTCACGCTGGGCGGCGAAGTGGGGGCCAAGGAAGCCGGCAAGATGCGGTCGGAAGGCAAGGAGTACGTCGTTCAGGACGGCGACATCTTCCATTTCCGCTTTAACGTTTGATTTTGTTGTTGCGGGCGCGGGGGGCTTTGGCTATGTTCCGCGCCTGCTTGTGCTGGACCCGTAGCTCAGCTGGATAGAGCGCTGCCCTCCGAAGGCAGAGGCCGATGGTTCGAATCCATTCGGGTCCGCCAATTTTTCAAAGGCTTAGCCAAAATAAAGGCTAGGCCTTTTTCGTGTTTAACAAGCAAGTATGTATTCGACAGCGTCAAGCTGAAGGCCGAACGCGCTCCAACGCCTGATCCACAATCCGCAACGCCGCGTCCAGTTCGGTTTCAGTAACCGTCAGCGGCGGCGACAGGGTCAGCACCGACCCCATGGAAACCTTCAGGCTCAAGCCCAATTCCAGGCAGGCGTAGAGCGCCGCGTCGGCGCGCTCCACATCCGGCGCGCCGTCGTTTGCGACCAGCTCCACGCCATTCAGCAGCCCGGCGCCGCGCACCTGCAAGACGCCGCCGCGTTTGGCGGCGATGTCGTTGAGGCCGTCGCGAAAACGCACGCCCAGTTCTTCCGCCCGCGCCGCCAAGCCTTCTTCGCCAATGGTCGTCACCGTCGCCAGCCCGGCGGCGCAGGCCAAGGGGCTCTTTTCATGGGTGTAGTGACCGATGGCGCGGTCGCCGGCCACGTCCAGCCCGTCGCGGGCGATAACCGCCGCCAGCGGCAGCATGCCGCCCCCCAGCGCTTTGCCCAGCACCACGATGTCAGGCGCGGCGCCGAAACGCTCATGCGCCCAGAACCGCCCGGTCTTGCCCAATCCGGTGGGTATTTCGTCGAAAATCAGCAGCGCGCCCGCGGCGTCGCACGCCGCCCGCACCGCCGGCAGATCGGAAGAGCACACGTC